>JAGLHR010000655.1 GCA_023143415.1 Thiomargarita sp.
TCGCTCTACCCACCCTACGAAAAAATCATTTAAATCAAATACTTAAAAAGTTGTGACTAACGATGAGAGCTCTAGCTTGGGAACGAGGGAACGAAATAATACAAGTATTTGTTTTTATTCAATTTAATTTTTTACTCGTCTGAAAAAATGGCATTTTTCAGAATTTTGCAAGAGCCTCCTGTATCAAAAATAACAATTTTTATGAAACTAATATCCACAACAGCACTTTCAATATCTCTCGGCATATCCGCAAAAGAGCTTTTTGCACTTTTGTTAGAACTTGGCTTCATATCGAAAAAGGATAAGTCATGGGTTTTAACAAGCGATGGAAAAAAGAAAGGTGGTGCCTATAGAGAATCACAACAATACGGAAAATACATTGTCTGGCCAGAAGACATTAGTATTGAGATACCAAAAACCACATCTAACGGAGATTCAACAAAACTTATAACCGCTACAGCTATAGGGCGTCAGTTTGAACTATCACCTCATCAAGTTAATTTTATCCTTTCAGAACTGGGTTGGGTTAAGAAAGGATTAAAAGGGGGGTGGCTTATAACGGACCAAGGAAAGAAACAAGGTGGCATTCAAGCAGAAGACAATAAATCAGGTATTCCTTATATCCGTTGGGCGGAATCTATAACAGACTCAAAGTCACTTAATGAAACAATAAGCCTTATGAAAGGCATGGAAAGTACTCAAGGTACGAAAGATCAGAAAGAACAGAATGAAAAAGAACAGATAGGGTTTCGAGATAAATTCGAGGCAAAACACCGAAGTACAGATGGACACTTTGTCCGGTCAAAAGCAGAAATGATTATCGACAACTGGCTATATATGGCTGAAATTGTTCACGCTTATGAAAGAAAGCTACCAATAGAAGAAGATGTTTACTCTGATTTTTATATTCCAACTGGAAAGGTTTACATTGAGTATTGGGGTTACGAAAATGATCCTAATTCAGGAAGCAAAAGAAAATTGAGCTATACAAAAAATACGGCTTTAATCTAATTGAGTTGCAAGACAAGGAAGTTCAGAATCTTGATGATATCCTTCCAAAACTATTACTCAAGTATGGTGTTCAAGCATATTAAAAGCCAGCAAGTCAGGTGGGTAGGAGTGAAACGGCACAATTTTCCAACGGTATGGTGGGTTTCCACTTCGTTCCTACCCACCCTACATTTCAATGCCATTAAGTTAAGGGCAGACACACAGGTCTGCCCCTACAAATATCAACGTATTCAGGGGCTGTAGGGGCGAACCTGCGTGTTCGCCCTGGCTTAACTTAATGGCATTGACCCGACATTTACCTCCAATGTTTTGGAGACATCGGAATTGTCTAATGAGAACAAGCCTCAACAGGCCAAGCCATTCCTTCGACATCATTCCATTCCTTCAACTTGGGTTGAGATATTAATGCCGACGAGCGAACAAGATTCAATATCAAGGGCATGAAGACTTAACGTTTTGTCATTGTGAATGCCAAATAACAGTCGTCCATCGGGCAACATTTCAATGGCTTCCACTTCGCCACCGGGCAATGTGCAGTTTAATTGGTTCAAGTCATTCGTTTGGCTGTTGTAGGCTAACAGTTTATTCCTTTCGACACCGTAGAGTATCACGCCCAGATTGTCCCAAGTGATGTCTTCAACAGATCCGGCATAAGCGATTTCTAAGGTGCCATGACCCGTCTGAGTCTCAATGGAAATTAAGCCATCACCTTCTGCCCACCCCCAGAGTGAACCGTCCTGTTTGAACGATAAACCGTTGATTTCGTTAAGGTTTTTTTGCCAAAATGGACAAAACCACCAGTGCGTGCATTGACCTTGTAGAGATGACCGGGGTGTGTACCATCGTCGCCTGCGGCGGCAAATATCTGATTGGTTCTGGGTTCGATATCCAATGCTTCTATATCCTTTTGAAAATGCTGTTTGCCCAGCAACTTCACCTCAACGTTTTGTGTCGGGTTGACGGTGAAGAATTGGCTGTCCCTTCTGCCTTCATCGTGAACCGCATAGAGAAGACAAGAAGTTAAACCATCTGAAACAATATCAACAACCAGAACGGGGTCATCGGAAACGGTAATGTCTCGTGGCGTAAAGTTGTGTTTCTCCCGTTCAGCGATTAAGGTGAAGCAGAAAGGCAGAAAGAAGGCAGAAAGGGGCCAGGCTCGATTTTAAAAAAAATAAAAGAGGTCAGGCTGAAATAGACTCATTTTGAATTTTTGTTGTCATCTCTAAAAAATAATTCGAGCCTGGACCATTTTTAGTGAAATGTGCGAATGTGAATCACTTTGAAGAGCCCGATGCGGTAATTCCGCTCGTCGCGTGAGGGGGCAGTTCGGGTAATTGGCTGTTCTACCTCAATGCAAGCGGGCGGATAGATCAAAACATGAGTCAAATATCGTGCCGCCCGCGTGCATCGGCCTACCTGGCTGATGCCGCACAATTGCTGATAGCAGATAACAGTATAGATTTATTGATCTCCAATATGATGTTACAATGGTGTAATGATATTCAAGCCGTTTTTTCAGAATTTGCGCGGGTATTAAAACCTGACGGCCTTATGAGGAATATCGTTCTCCAGAAGGTTTTTTACCGGCAACTTATGAAGTCGTTTATGGACGTTGGGAAAAATAGAACCGTTTTTTGAGAAAGAAGCGATACCGATTGTGACTCATTTTTAGGGCGAACAGGATTCGAGGTTTTAGTTTTTTGAAGAAAAACTAAAACCTCGAATGCCCCTACGAATTAATTTTTGTTTGAGTTGAGAAACCAAGTTTCTTCAAGAAACTTGGTTTTTTAAACCCTGTTTGATTTGAGTTGAGAAACCAAGTTTCTTCAAAAAACTTGGTTTTTAAAACCCAATTTTAGCAGAAGGCATGATATTTGCTATAAGTTTAGTCAGTTTACGAAAAAAATTTTGTGAATGTTTGACGCAAAGCGTCGAGGAAAAAAATATGTTTAAAAATATAAAAATTGGTACAAAACTCTCAATTGCTTTTCTGCTGATCATTATTATCTTCATGACTGCTGGTCTGTTCTTTTTGCTTAAAAGTGAAGACGCACTTTCTCAAGCAGCCTTTAAGCAACTGGAAAGCATACGGGCTGATAAAAAGGATCAAGTTGAAACTTTTTTTAACGAACGTAAAAACGATATGCACGTGCTTTTAGACACGATAGCATTGTATAGGCAAACCGCTTTCCAAAGGTTGCAAAACATCCGCGACAACAAAAAAGCCCAGTTGGAACAATACTTTAAAGAACGCTTGCACGATATTACGCTTGCCGCACAAAGCTTTTCCGTTTCGCAAGCATCAGTTAAATTTGAAGAAGCATTTCACCTAAAAGACAAAAAATCTGGGGATGATGCTTGGCAAGCGGATACCGAAAAATTCAAGGTTGGATTGAAAAAGTTGAAGGAAGAACATGGCTACAGTCATATTTTTTTGGTTGCTAAAGATGGTGATGTTCTATACTCAGATGATCAAGAAGCTATCGGTAAAAACGTAGTAACTGGTGTACTCAAAGAGAGTCCTTTAGCGAGTGCTTTTCTGAAAGGGCTTAAAGGAGTCACATTACAAGATTTTTTACCTTGCCAATTCCTTGAAGGACATCCACATACCTTATTTCTTGCCGCGCCGGTTTTTTCCGCTGGAAAACTTGTTGGTGTATTACTCATAAGTATCGATGCTGCTCCCATAAATGCGATTGTACAGCAGCGTAAAGATTTAGGTAAAACCGGTGAAGCTTATTTGGTAGGCAAAACGAATGGTGAAACCGCTTATTGCAGTGATAGGATTATCAAAGGCAAAGGTAAGAATGTTATCGGCGTTGAAAAGCGTAGCAATGATATCGACAAAGCGTTCGCTGGGCAAACGGGCTGTGAAATCAAGACGGGCAGTCTCGGTGAAGTAGAAATAACCAGTTACGCGCCACTAGAAATTCAGGACATTAACTGGGCGATTATAGTAACCATTAATTTGGAAGAATCTCTCGATCTCATGTTGAGCGGCGACGAAAAAACTTTCTTTACCAAGTATATTGCACAATATGATTACTATGACATTTTCTTGATTCACCCGCAAGGACGAATATTCTATACGGTTAAACATGAATCTGATTACAATACAAATATCATCAATGGCAAATATGCTAATTCCGGTTTAGGTCAATTAGTGCAAAAAGTCTTGAAAACGAAAACCGACCAAATAAGTGATTATGCACCTTATGCGCCAAGTAATAATGAACCAGCCGCTTTTATTGCTATACCACTCATTATTGATGATCAGGTTGAAATGATAGTCGCTTTACAGTTTAGTGACGCAAAAATGAACAACATTATGCAGCAACGCGCTGGGATGGGTAAAACGGGTGAAGCTTATCTGGTTGGTAGTGATAAGCTCATGCGCTCTAATTCTTTCCTTGATCCAATTAATCATTCAATAAAGGCTTCTTTTGCTAATCCCAACCTCGGTACAGTAGATACCGAAAGCAGTCGCGCGGCATTAGCTGGTGAAACGGGCGCAAAAATCATTAAAGATTACCTCAATAAACCGGTACTTTCAGCCTATACTCCTTTGCAGGTAGGCGACACAACTTGGGCATTGCTAGTTGAAGTTAACAAAACGGAAGCGTTTGCTGATATCACAACCCTTAAATGGTGGTTTGGTATAACAGTTATGTTTTGTTTAGGCATTATCATTACTATTGCCATATTACTGACTCGAAGTATCAAGCATCCTTTAGACCATTTGGTGAAAATTTCTAACGCCATCGCCTCTGGTAACCTCAATAATGAGATTATTATTACTGGTAAAGACGAAATGGGCCAACTGTTACAAGCCTTTGCTGATATGCAAACTCAGTTAAGAGAGCACTTAGAGCGAGAAATCAATAACATCATACAAGCTATTTCTCAAGGCAATTTTGAAGAGCGAATTCGTCTTGAAAACAAAAAAGGCTTCTTTAGAACTATCAGCGAAAGTATTAATCAAATTGTGGTTCTAAATCAGGCGATAATTGAAGATACGATGCGCATTTTTTCCGCCCTTGCGGTTGGTGATTTAACCAAAAGCATAGAGAATGAAAATTATGCTGGGGTATTTAAACAATTAAGAGATGATGCCAATACCACCGTCATGCGTTTGACTGAGATTATGACCATTATCCTACAACAAACTGAGAATGTCAGTAATGCAGCCGGTGAAATTTCGCAAGGTAATCTCAGTCTCAGTCAACGTACCGAAGAGCAAGCCGCTTCGTTAGAAGAAACGGCTGCCAGCATGGAACAAATGACCGGTATTGTCCAACAGAATGCAGATAATGCTAAAACAGCTTCTGGATTAGCTAATAGCGCGAAAGAACAAGCTGAAAAAGGGGGGCAGGTGGTTGGTGCAACCATTGGTGCCATGAACGAAATCAGCAAGAGCAGTAAAAAAATTACTGACATTATTGGTGTCATAGATGAAATTGCCTTTCAGACCAACTTATTAGCCCTTAATGCTGCGGTTGAAGCGGCTCGTGCTGGTGAACACGGACGCGGTTTTGCCGTTGTTGCTTCCGAAGTACGTTCCCTTGCTCAACGTAGTGCGGCGGCGGCTAAGGAAATCAAAGAATTAATTCAAGACAGCGTTGTGAAAGTTGAGGAAGGAACAGAATTAGCTAATCAATCTGGCGACAATTTGGAAAAAATCGTTGCCGCAGTCACCAAGGTTAGCGATCTCATTGGTAACATTGCCGCTGCCAATGAAGAACAATCTTCTGGGATTCTGCAGGTTAATAAAGCGATGGAACAAATGGATGAAATAACCCAACAAAATGCGGCGGCTGTGGAAGAAATTGCTTCCGCCAGCAGTGCTATGAAGGAACAGGCTCAGAGCCTTAAAGAGCTAGTTGCATTTTTTAATGTTGGTGAAGCCGAAATCTCTTTGCACGTTGCAAAAAATAAAAATGTAACGAATCCAAAGATTAATCAAACAAAGATAACACATCACAATGATGAGGATTGGAAGGATTTTTAGCTGGAATGGTTTCGATTCGAGGTTCAAGTTTTTTTAAAGAAAAAACTTTAGCCTCGAATTGAGTTTTTCTTCAAAAAACTCAAACCTCGAAACCACCCGACATGGCTCTCCCCACAGCCCATTCACCGCTCGCTTTGTTAGACTTCCAATGTTTTGGAGACATCGGAATTGTCTAATGAGAACAAGCTTCAACAGGCCAAGCCATTCCTTCGACATCATTCAGTTCCATTCCTTCAACTTGGGTTGAGATATTAATGCCGACGAGCGAACAAGATTCAATATCAAGGGCATGGATACTTAACGTTTTGTCATTGTGAATGCCAAATAACAGTCGTCCATCGGGCAACATTTCAAGGGCTTCCACTTCGCCACCGGGCAATGTGCAGTTTAATTGGGTCAAGTTATTCGTTTGGCTGTTGTAGGCTAACAGTTTATTCCTTTCGACACCGTAGAGTATCACGCCCAGATTGTCCCAAGTGATGTCTTCAACCGGGCCACCATAAGCAATTTCTAAGATGCCATGACCCGTTTGAGTCTCAATGGAAATTAAGCCATCACCTTCTGCCCCCAGAGTGAACCGTCCGGCTTGAAGGATAAACCGTTGATTTCGTTAAATGTTGTTTCGCCAACAGGGACCAAACCACCAGTGCGGGCATTAACCTTGTAGAGATGACCGGGGTGTGTACCATCGTCGCCAGCGGCGGCAAATATCTGATTGGTTCTGGGTTCGATATCCAATGCTTCTATATCCTTTTGGAAATGCTGTTTGCCCAGTAACTTCACCTCAACGTTTTGTGTCGGGTTGACGGTGAAGAATTGGCTGTCCCTTCTGCCTTCATCGTGAACGGCATAGAGAAGACAAGAAGTTAAGCCATCTGAAACAATATCAACAACCAGAACGGGGTCATCGGAAACGGTAATGTCTCGTGGCGTAAAGTTGTGTTTCTCCCGTTCAGCGATTAAGGTGTAGTCGCCAGAAGGCAATCCGGTGATTTGATAATAACCGTTGTCATCGGTTTCGGCGGTGTGTCCGTCAACTTTTATCAAAACACCAGACAGCGGATTGTCCTCAGTATCACGGACATGGCCTTCAATATCGAAACTGGACACGTCCGTGGTGGTGATGCTGAGGAGATTACCACCGGCATCATAGCGATAATTAAGCTGTTTGCCGGAATTGTAGATCACTTTGATGAGGCGGTTAAGGTCATCATAAACGTAATCGGCGGCGTTGCTGGGAGCGGTTAAGGCAATGCCCATCGTGACGGCAAGAAGTTGTTGGGAGAGAGTTTGTGTTTTCATGTTTGTTGATTTTGGATTATTGGGTTTTGTAAAGGGGTTAAGTTATGGTTAGATGCTGTTATAAGCAGAGAAAAAAGGGTACCGGCTCGAATTTTTAAAAAATAAAAGAGGTCTGGCTGAAATAGACTCATTTTGAATTTTTGTTGTCATCTCTACGAAATAATTCGAGCCTGGCCCCAGTGAAATGTGCGAATGTGAATCACTTTGAAGAGCCTGATGCGGTAATTCCGCTCGTTGGGATTCGTGAGGGGGCAGTTAGGGTAACTGGCTGTTCTACCTCAATGCAAGCGGGCGGATGGATCAGAACATGAGTCAAATATCGTGCCGCCAGCGTGCATCGGCCTACCTGGCTTTAGCTTGGTTTACAGCTTTTCCCTCAACTTTTTCAACCAGAAAAATTCAAGAATAAAACCCACTAGAATTATTATAATAAGAGGCCAGAATGACCAATAATAAATTGCTGAAAAAAGCCCAATAGTAAAAAGACTCAGGTCAATAAATAGGTATAAAAAAGTGAGTAAGAACTTTTTAGCATTCATCTTTTGGCAATCCGACAATGTAGATCGCGTCGGGTGTATAAGTGAAGCGTCATACACCAAAAATCATCAAATCGTGGTAAAAATATGAATGGTGCATGACGCTATCGCTTATGCACCTTACATAAGACAATTTATCAATCAAACATATACGGCTTACGAGTTATGCACCCGATAAATGACAATTTATCAATCAAACATATACGGCTTACGAGTTACATAAGACAATTTATCAATCAAACATATACGGCTTACGAGTTACATAAGACAATTTATCAATCAAACATATACGGCTTACGAGTTTATGCACCCGACATAAGACAATTTATCAATCAAACATATACGGCTTACGAGTTGGTGTACTAGTTCGCATATAGTAGAGATTATTTGCATCCGCCATCTTCAATATATTCTTCAACAACAATCAGAGTAATTTGTGTTTGTTCAGCAATTTTTTGAATGGCATCTTTTACAACTTGCCAATTTAGGCCACCTAAACCGGCTCCAATTTTTGGTAATGCTATGGTTCTAATAGCATGCTGTTCAGCTAATGTTAACATAGTTGTTATCGCTTTTTTTATCGCATTAAGTTCTGCCTTACTTCGCCAATGCTTTTGTGTACCAAGATTGAAAATATGGTAATCTTCTTCTTGCCAATAAAAAACATCACCTAGTTTAAATTGTTTTTTTGAGCAACGCCTTTTATATTCTTGATACATTTCTGGCCAGTTTTTTCTAAATGTCACCGCAATTCCCTTACCCATAGAACCAGCACAATTGCAACCGTGGGCAAAAGCGATTACCTCTTTATTAAGAAGAAAAATGTTTCCTTTGGTATAAATGACTGACATTAGTATTTTCCTGCTTTTTCCCATACCATTTCAAATTCTTCTGAGGTGATTTTATCTTCCTCATATAATTCCATTTGTGATAAGGGAACATCACATAAACTCGGACCAATTTTTCCATGATAATCATCTCTTGATGAAAACCATTTATTACCAGAATGTTCAACCTGCCTGACAACTATTTCTCCACAAAATTCAAAATAAGTATGCCCTTCACCAAAAATTGTTTCAGAAGCGACTTTAAAGTATTTTTTCATGGTAAAACAACTTCTCCAAAACGAATGATTCTACCTCTCAAATCTAAGGGAGCATTATTGGGCATAAGATAAATGAAGGGTAATGGATTTATTACATTGCAACCTGTGAGATCAACCTCAATAAAGGCTTCAAATTTTTTCCCTATTCTTATGGCACTGCCAAAAAGTCTGTGACCCAATTGCCCCAGTGAAATTTTGCCCGCCTTAATCTGTTCAGGGGTGAGCTGACTAATTGTAGTAGCAGCAATCATTTCTGGACTTATATCTGTGAAATATTGACCACTACCATGTCTTGCATAGATGGACCCGCTAGATGATAAAAGCTGTTGACTTGCAAGAATGAGTTCTAAATTAGCTTTACTTGTATAATGATAGTAACTTTCTTGATCATTACACCTGCATTCAGATGAATCATCTGTAGCAGCATCATAGATAATTGCACCAGTAATAAAAATAATTGCAACAATATCTCCAATAGGTAAAGGTCCATCAAATAGAGCTGCACCACCTGCTATAGGCCAAACTCCTGCAACTGCACTAAGACCAAACGGATCAATAAAACTAACCGGCTGCCCAGTGACATAAGCATACTGATTTAACGTCTGCCCTTCAGCAACATCCCCATGCAGAATATCCTGATTAATGAATCTTCTGATTGCCGGGCTATAAAACCTAGCACGCATGTAGTAAAGACCAGAAGAATCGGTCATCACCCCATACATCCCATTAAACAAAAACGGCGTTATCGAAGAATCACCACTAAGCAAAGTTCCATAAGGAGAATACTGAAACTGTTCAACAACTTGCCCAGTTTCATCCGTTAAGGCAACGGTACTACCACGAAAATCAAAATGATAACTCAGGTATTTGCCATCTTGTTCTTGCCCAATCAAACCCAAGCCATAGACATAAAACGTTTTCTGTCCATTTTCTTCTTTAACCAGAACTTGACTTAGTGCGGGCTGCGAATTAACCACATAACTCGTTTGATTAACTCCAATCCGTTGATTTTCAGCATCATAGCGATAAACCGTTTCGTCAGCTTGAATTAACCGATTGCGTGAATCAAATCCAAAGTTCGTCAATTCACCCGCCAAAAGCCCTTTCGTCATATTACCATCAGCATCGAATTGGACCACTTTGTCATCAACAGTGGCTAAGCGATTCGCTGCTTGATAGGTCATTTCCAGATTAATGTCTGGATCAACTTCGGGGCTGGTTTCTTCTTTAACGATGTTGCCAGCAGCGTCGTAGCTGAAATCAAACTTGCTAATCACTTCAGAAGTGGCAACCACGATATCCTTCTGCTGCTTCAATTGTCCCGCCTCATCATAAACGCGAGTCATTTGGGTGCCATTGGGACGCAAGGTGCTGATTAAACGACCATTTTTATCATAATCATATTCAGTGATACGATTTGCCCAATCAATCACTTTAACCAATTGACTCGCAGCATTATATTCATAATGGACTTGCTTGCCGTCGGGATAGGTTAAGGTGACTAAATTGCCGACTTCATCATAAGCGTATTGTAGGGTATTGCCCTGAGTATCGGTGTATTTGGTAACACGGTTTAGCTTATCGTAGAAGCGGGTAATGGTGCCATTGGCATCAGTGACAGTTAAGACATTACCATTCTTATCATAAGTATAAGAAACACTGCCATCGGGATCAGTCCAACTGCTCAACCTGCCAGCCGCATCGTATTCAAACTGGCGTTGCTGATTACGGCTATTAGTAACTGATACTAACAAATCGCGGGCATTATAGGTGTACTTAACTTTGTCACTCGTCGCTAAGGTTTCTTGAACCAATCGACCACTTTTATCAAAGTCAAATTGGGTTTCATTGTCGTTGGGATCAATCAGGCTCTCTTTATTACCATCGGCATCAAAGCCTTGCGAACTTTCCCCCGTCAACGCATCAACACTCGACACTAACCGATTTAAATCGTCATAATCAAACTGGCTTACCCGATTCAGCGGATCAGTGCTTTTTGTCAGTCGACTCAATTCGTCATACTCAAAGCGGCTACTTTGGTTCAGAGCATCCGTCACTTGAGTCGGATTGTTCAACGGATCATAGTTGAGCGACATCTTCTCTTTACGCAGAATGATGGGGAAACAACGTTTTTCCACCTGGCTACCTTGATGCAACGTCTTTTTGGTGCAACGGCAAACCACAAAATGCCGATGCACGCGGGCGGATAGATCAGAACATGAGTCAAATATCGTGCCGCCAGCGTGCATCGGCCTACCTTGCGTGCATCGGCCTACCAGGCTACCAGGCTAAATCATTAGAAGATGGGTATATACAGTAATCGTTCACTATTCAGAAAAAAGGTGCGTAGGACGCATCTACGCTTATTTCAAAGAACCAAGTTCCTTATTGGTAAAATATCGCGTATTTTCATCTGAAGCGGGTTCCATACCAGCAAACCAGTTCTTGACCTCATTCTCTTTCGCTAAACTTGAAGTGCTCATATGTAGTGCCTTAATCAGTTTTGACATATCAATATGCTTCAGTTCAGCAGGATCAAAGTTGAAGTCAATATCGTATAGATCGTTATACTTAACCAATCGCAGCAATACCAATGGTAGAACAATACCATCGACTTTCATTTCTTCTAACTTAATTAAAGCAGTAACATCTCCAGAAAAACTGATCAACGATTCTACTGCCTGTTTATTTAGTTTTCCCTCGTTTAAAAGCTCAATATCTTCTGAGGTATCAGCACTAATAATACACTTTGCACTATATACTAAGTACAACAAAAGCTGAGATACGTTTACTTTTGATATATTCTCAAAAACCACTTCAAGCAAGTTATACATACAAACCTCAGTCAACGAATCCTTTAAAGGTATAGTCTTGGTTTAGTCTAATTCCTCGCCCATCACTTAATCTTTTTTCAATAAAAGTTATACCTTTATCCGTTATAAACTTAGTAAATTCACCAGGGCCTCGAATGATCTCTCTCACATGCTTCATTGCTTGATCGTTCCAAGTTTTCATTTCGAGGTTTGAGTTTTTTGAAGAAAAACTCAAACCTCGAAACCAGTCACTTTACCCCAGATTTCAATTTTTCTACCTGCGTGTTTCGAGAGGGCATGTCCAACTCGCGTACTACCCTTATAGGCTTCTTGAGCTGATTTCAAAGCAATCTTTGCCTGACCTCTCGAAAAACCCACTAACCCCTTTGTCATACCACATCCAAGCATCCCTGCTCCAGCAGGCACAATAGGAGCTACAGCTAAAGGTAAATCAATACCTAATGGTATCCAATCTCCTTCAGTAAAACCATAATAAATGTCATATATTATGATTGGAATATCCCATACATAATCTGCGAATAGACCATAAGGATCAATCAAGCTCACAGGATTACCAGTGACATAAGCATACCGATTCAAAGTCTGCCCTTCATCAATACTCCCTAACAGAATATCCTGATTAACGAACCTTCTTATTTCCGGGTTATAAAACCTAGCACGCATGTAGTAAAGACCAGATTCATCCGCCATTACCCCATACATCCCATTAAACAAAAATGGCGTTTTAGAAGCATCGCCACTCAATAATAAGCCATAAGGTGAGTATTGAAATCTTTCCGTCACTTGTGCCGTTTCATCAGTCAATGCAACCGTACTACCACGAAAATCAAAGTGATAACTCAGATACTCACCATTTGACTCTTGCCCAATCAACCCTAAGCCATAGACATAAAACGTTTTCTGTCCATTTTCTTCTTTAACCAGAACTTGACTTAGTGCGGGCTGCGAATTAACCACATAACTCGTTTGATTAACACCAATACGCTGATTTTCTGCATCATAGCGATAAACCGTTTCGTCTGTTTGGATTAATCGATTTCGCGAATCAAACACAAAGTTCGTCAATTCACCCGCCAAAGGCCCTTTTGTCATATTCCCATCGGCATCGAATTGGACCACTTTGTCATCAACGGTGGCTAGGCGATTTGCAGCTTGATAGGTCATTTCCAGATTAATGTCGGGATCAAATTCTGGGCTGGTTTCTTCTTTAACGATGTTGCCGACAGCGTCGTAGCTGAAATCAAACTGGTTAATCACTTCAGAAGTGGCAACCACGATATCCTTCTGCTGCTTCAGTTGTCCCGCCTCATCATAGACACGAGTCATTTTAGTGCCATTTTGACGTAAAGTGCTGATTAAACGACCATTTTTATCATAACCATATTCAGTGATATGATTTGCCCAATCAATCACTTTAACCAATTGACTTGCAGCATCGTATTCATAATGGACTTGCTTGCCATTGGGATAAGTTAATGTGACCAAATTGCCGACTTCATCATAGGCATACTGCAAAACATTGCTTTGATGGTTGGAATATTTGGTAACGTGGTTTAGCTTATCGTATTCGCGGGTAATGGTGCTATTGGCATCAGTGATAGTTAGGACATTGCTATTCTTATCATAAGTATAAGAGACGGAGCCATCGGGATCAGTCCAACGAGTGAGTCGTCCTATCGCATCGTATTCAAATTGGCGTTTTTGTCCTCGCCCATTGGTAAGTTGTGCCAGCAAATCTTTGGCATTGTAAGTGTACTTAACTTTATCACTCGTCGCTAATGTTTCTTGAACTAAACGCCCACTTAAATCAAAGTCGAACCGCGTTTGATTGCTATTGGGATCGGTTAAGCTATTTCGATTAGCATCCGCATCAAAACCTTGCGAACTTTCACCCATCAAAGCATCGACACTTGAGACGAGACGATTTAAATCGTCATAACCAAACTGGGTGACACGATTCAGCGGATCAGTGCTTTTTTTCAGCCGACTCAATTCATCATACTCAAAACGGCTACTTTGGTTCAAAGCATCCGTCACTTGAGTCAGATTGTTCAACGGTTCATAGTTGAGCGACACGACTTGTTTGCCAAGTGCGTCAAAACGCTTGAGTAAATTATTAGCCGCATCATATTCAAGCGTTTGCGTCTGCCCAAGCGGATTGGTCACAGTAATTAAACGCCCCGCAGCGTCATAACCCAATTCCGTGACATGCGCTAAAGCATCAATTACCTGAATTAAACGGTCTTCGCCATCATATTCATAGCGCGTTTTTTTACCTAACACATTGATTTGGCTCACCATATTACCACCGTCATCATAATGGCGGTGCGTGACATGACCATTTGCATCGGTGAAAGTCAGCAAGTTGTTGCGACTATCATAAGTCATGCTGACTTCATGACCCAATGGATTAGTCACTTTGATCAGCAGATCAATGTCATCGTAGGTCAGTGTTGTCGTTTTGTCATCAACATCAGTTAGAGTGGTTAAACGACCCGCCGCGTCGTAGCTTAATGTATAGACAACGCCTTCGGGATTAATTGCACGAACCAATCGGCCATTCTCATATTCATAAGTCGTGACAGCCTGAAGTGGACTGGTTTTGGTCAACACTTGTCCATGATTATTGTAGGTGTAGCGTGTGACATGGTTGAACGGGTCGGTAATACTCGTTAAATGGTCGTTTTCATAAACAAAATGGAGACGTTTGCCAAGCGCATTTTCTGCCGATAATAAATGATTGTCATCGTCATAAGTCAATTGCGTCTGATGGTTGGCGGCATTAGTGAGGGTTTTAAGGTTGCCGTTGGTATCATATTCAAAATGCGTCGTCTGACCATTGGCATCAGTGACGCTGGTGCGTTTACCGTTAACATCATAAGTGTAGGTTTCCGTATAGCCTAACTCATCTTTGAGATTTAACAATTGGTTATTGTCATCAAAGGTGTATATTTTTGTATTGCCAACGCGATTGCTCACCGTCGTGATCAGTTTGCCAGGCTGGCTATCTTCATCGTAGGAGAGATGAATCAGTTGGTTGTCGCTGATACTGTCATCTTGAGCGATGATTCGGTGGTTGTCGTCATAAGTATTGCTGAACAGTTGCACATCAGCATTGACTGCCGTTAGCGTTTGTCCAAACGAATTATAGGTGTAGGTTGTCGTTTTTCCAGCCGCATCAGTCATCTTGGTGAGAAAGTGATCACTGTTCGAGGCTAAAGTTTTTTTAAAGAAAAAACTTTAGCCTCGAACATATTCCAATTTGGCTTGGCGATCTAGTGGGTCCGTGACGGTTTCCAATAAGCCCTCATTGTTGTAGGCATAATCTAAGAAGACACCAGAAACGGGTTCCGTGGTCCGGGTAAGCCGCCCGTCACCATCGTAACTGAAGGTTAAGGACTGACCATTCTGATTGCCCCTCTGAATCAGTTGCCCTTGGGTATTGAACTGATAAACGGTCTTATTTTTGCGAGAGAGGGTAAAACTACCCTCCGCGTTTTTGACTAACTGGTCAAACAGACAAGCTGAGTGGGACGAATCATATTGTCCATCGGCTTGTTTGATGAAAAGATTGTAACGATTCGTTGTCCAGTGGATTTTGACATCGCCGTTGTCTAATTCTTCTAAACGGGTACTGACATTTTGGTTTCCCCAACCTCGACCAGTGACTCCTTTTTGGGTCAGCAAAGAGTTATATTCCAAAGCGAAGGAAATTGGCATGATGCCTTGGACAGTGAGTAAGGTTTGCCCAAGAAATTGTGCGCCAGTGGCAGTGTCAATGGGATCACCTGTTTGTCGTCCACAAGACTCTTTGGGATCAGATTGGGCAATGTCATCGTCGAAGATTTCTTTCAAAGGTTCCTTAGATCGAATAATGGTTAAACGATCATAGTCAGAACCACCAATCATATCAAAGGCGATGACAGTAATATAATAACTCGTACTATATGGTAGTACTCCATCAACATTAGTTTGATGAATGTTTGATTGATATACTATTGTCCATTTTAACCAATTTATGCCAAGGTTAGACATGCCAGCTAAGAAATACAAAATTATATTAACAGAAGAAGAGCGCACGGATTTAATGCAATTGACATCAAAAGGTAGAATTGCTGCACGGAAGTTAATCCATGTTCAAATCCTTCTGTTGGCTGATGAAATGGGCGAAAGAGTTGCATTAAAAGATGCTGATATAGCGAAAGCTCAAAATGTTAGTAGGTTGACGGTAGAAAGGGTTCGTAAACGTTTTGTTGAGGAAGGTATTGATTCTGCAATTAATCCCAAAGTTCAAACACGGCGAAAACCAAAAAAATTGGATGGAAAAGCAGAAGCTTTTTTGATCGCTGCTGCCTGCTCACAAGCACCAGAAGGACGTTCTGATTGGACATTGCAATTGCTTGCAGATAGATTGGTTGAGCATCAAATTGTTGATTCAATATCCCACGAATGTGTTCGACAAACATTAAAAAAAAACGAACTAAAACCTTGGCAAAACAAATGCTGGGTGATTCCACCAGAAGAGAATGCCGATTTTGTTTGTGCAATGGAAGAGGTGCTGGAGGTCTCTCATCGAGACTATAAAGAAGATGAGGTGTTGGTTTGCATGGATGAAACCAGTAAGCAGCATCTGAAAGAAACTCGAACGCCATTGCCTCAAAGGAAGTGTTGGAAAATACGATGACGAATATGAACGCAATGGTGTGAGCAATTTATTCATGTTGTCTGCACCATTGGAAGGATGGCGACATGTCAAAGTAACAGATAGACACACTAAAATAGACTGGGCGCATTTGATGAAAGATTTGGTTGATAAACACTATCCAGATAAAAAAATCATATTGGTAATGGATAATCTCAATACCCACAAACTGGGTTCGCTTTATAACGCTTTTAAACCCGAAGAAGCCAGAAGAATCGCTGATCGTTTGGAAATACATTACACACCAAAACACGGTAGTTGGCTTGATATGGCAGAAATAGAAATAGGCGTTTTGAGTCGTCAATGCTTGAATCGACGAATTCCAGACCAAGAAACTTTACGGTCAGAAATAGATAAATGGGAGAATAAACGAAATCAAGAGACTGTTCGTGTGAACTGGCGGTTTACCACTGAAGATGCACGGATAAAACTCAAATCATTATATCCATCAATTCAAACTTGATGGAGTAGTAGTTTGATATCATTAGCATACCAAGTGGCTGAGAAAGCCACATTGTTTTCAATAGTCGCCTCACCAGAATCAATCTCTTCCCAGGCCTCTAAATCGAAGAGTATCCAGTCAACACGCTTGATGCCTCCTAAATCTTCTGCGGTACCAGCGATATCTATGGTGTCGTCTTCGGTGACATAGATGTTATCACTGGTCGTCGGGCTGATAATCGTCACTTTAGGCGGTCTGTTGAAGAGCCAAGCATTGGCAGGACTTGATGCCATTGCTAGGAGCGTCAATAACATCAGTCGCGTGAAGGTCTTTTTGACCCTCGGACCAAGTGGGGATAACCTGTTTAAAATCAAGGAAATAAAACTTTGTGAGTCTGTTTGTGGTATTGTGAACATTATTAAATTTGTCCTGTGTTGATTGATACGAACTAACGGAAACCAAGGTCAAAAAAATTAATATCTCAATGACTATAGCGTTTTTCGTTTTGGTGAAATACAAAAAAGGGCAACCATAAAGGATTGCCCCTACAAGAGATGTACTTAACTCAAAAGGAAAATGCTATAGTACAGGAGGGCGGAAGTTCCCAGACCATTTTAAAGGCAAAGAAATCCGATTTTTTTTAAAAATCGGATTTCTAAGCTCGAAGAAACACACAATGTTTAAGAAATCCGATTTTTTTTAAAAAATCGGATTTCTAAATCTAAACTCGAAAAAGCGAGTTTTGCAAGAGGCTCTTAACGTTAATTTTAACCTATCGTTCTACTTTTAAGTTAAGGGCAGGACAGGTCTGCCCCTACAAAACCCCGTGGTTGTAAGGGCGAATCTGCGTGTTCGCCCTGGCTTAACTTAATGGTCGCTAAACCGGGCGGTTTTTTTTAGGCTTTTATACTTCATGCCGTTGAATAAGCGGTTCTTCGACAGGAGCCTGTGAATGTTGTTGAACACTATTCATCGCGGGATAAGGACGTTCATAAGTCCCTGCATACATAAAGTAGTGGCGCAATAAATATCCACCACTGAGTACCAGTACTGCCGCTAACACGATTGGTACTTGATTATTCCAGCCCTTAGTGACTCCCCGAAATTCAATCAAAAAGGGAATAATAAGCCCAAATCCAATAAATCCAATAATCCAACCCATGTCACTCCACAAGAGTTGTGCCGTATGGCGAGCCGATTCAAGTCCATAAGTGGTAAAGTGGAAGAACACAAAGATAATCAATAGCTCAATGCCGATAAGGATGACATCTGAGCGTTCATAAAGAACCCGTAAATCCTGATCTTCGTTCCGCTTAATCGCCAGATTAAGCACCAATAACAGAAAAGCCATTGCCGTAGAAAACGCGGACACAATAAATAGCAAGGGCACACCCGGATTATGCCATAATGCGACTGCGGGGAAGGATTGCAGAAGCAAACCGGTATAGAACACGGTGCCAATCGCATTAATAACGGCTAACCAGCCAATGAGTTTATGGAAAGCCAAGGAGAGCTTGCCCAACCAACTAAACCAACCCAGGATAGTTCCCACAATAGGCATGTCGCGCCAAAACGGCGTTTCCAGCATATAAGGAAAACTATAAACCATGCTCCAAACCATCATCCAGACGATAAACTGAGTTCCCCACGATATCCACGCATCGGGTTTATAGAGCAGCACCAAAGGATTGAGTACATTGATAATCGCCAAATGGTCAAGCAAGTGAAGAAACAACATCAGTGAGCCGAATGACAGCATCGCAAATGCCGATAAACTTCCCCATAAAACGAGTTGTTTATGGGTTTTCACATACATATTGCTCAAACAGCTAACCGCAACAACGGCACCGCCTAATCCACCTAAAAAAAGATAGACTGCGATCCACCAAGTCCATACATTTTGTGTTGAATAGAACATACCTTCCATTATCCTGTCCTCTCTATGTCGCTGATATAATAGACATTTGGCCTTGTACCCAGATGAGCCATCAAAGGTTTGGCTAATCCCGTTCTAACCAGTTTAGTCACTTCATCTTTGGGATCATTGAGATCACCAAACAGGCGTGCTGATCCAACACAGGTTTCCACACAAGCGGGCTTCTGTCCTTTCATCACTAGATGGGCGCAGAAAGAGCATTTATCGACACTGGGACGAGTGCGATGTTGTAAACTGCCATAAAAATCTTTGCCTTCCCTGATGTCACTATAGCTGACATCGTAACGGGCATCATAAGGACACGCCATCGCACAAGCGCGACATCCCATGCACAGTTCATCATTCACCATCACAATACCGTTATCCAGTTTATGAGTCGCCCCCGTTGGGCAGACGCTCATACAGGGCGGATTATCACAATGGTTACATAGGCGTGGGAAGAAACGCCGCCGCACTTCATCATCAGTTCCTGTGCCGATTTCCATATCGTGAACATAAGTACGCCAGCTATTTTTCCAGACGGGCGTTTGATTTTCCATCGCGCAAGCTGCCATACAGGCATTACAGCCGACGCAAGTATTGAGGTCAATGACCATAGCATAGTGTTTTTTAGCCATAATCGCTTTTCTCCTATAATCGGTTGTTCATTAGGCTTTAGCAATACGGAGGGTAAATTCCTGAGAACGGAATCCTGCCACCACCGGCTCGACATTATGCGGAATGAGCTTATTAGTCGCAGTTCCCCCCATCGCATAGCTACGGGTCAATTGCGGATTTTCCACACCAAAAGAGGAGTGGATAAATAGCGTATCTGGACGCACCTTGCGTGTGATATAAGCGTGTCCTTCTGCTGTTTGACCAGAGAGGGTATTTTTCAATCTGATCGGATCACCATTTTGAATGTTCAGTTTATCTGCCCTAGTGGGATGAATCCAAACGCCAGTATAAATCTCCTTTTTGAGCGTATTGATGGCCGCCAATACCGGATTATTGCTATTGGTGGAACCATAAGACACCGTAGGCACTTTTCCATAAGCAAAATAAAATTCGTCTTGCTCTAAAGGTTGAGACATCGTCTTACCTTCGCGACATTCTGCCGCAATCGGGGTGGCCAACACGCTAAAGTGTGGCGAAGTGTAGCCCTTAGAACGTAACATGTCAAATAAGCTGCTGTAAAACTCAAGTCGTCCAGAAGCGTTACTGGCTGGCAGTTTATGAGGCACGGCGTGTTCTTTTAAGATGTCTCGCCAATTCTTTTCATGGTAAATCCCTTTTTCCCGCAACGTTCTATCCAATTCTTCTGGCGTGGTATGCACTTTTTTCGCCGTTTCGATTAAACCGATATCGCGACAGGCTGTTGTAAACGGATTGATATCTCCTTCTTTACTCAATCTTTTCCATGCGGCTTTGATGGGTGCAGCAGGGAGTCCAGCTAACGCTTCCATCGCACCGGTTAATTTATCAAATGCCCCTTCTTTACCACTGATAATTTCCGTCAGCTTGAGTAAAATATCAGGTATTTCTCGCGAATCATACAGTGGATCAATCGCCGCGTAACGAGTCGTCACCGCTAAATCTTGATTGACACCATTACCATAGAAAGTCGGTTCAAAACGTTCCAAGTAAGTGCTGTGCGGCAGAATGACATCAGCATAAGGAGTGGTATCTGACGGCAACACGTCTAAGGCAACGACTAATTCCATGTTTTCATGTGCCATAATATCCTTCCAATAAGTGTCAGGATAATAGTGACGCACAGGATTAGCTGCATTAATAAACAAGGCGCGAGTCAGATACGGTTTATCTTTCCATTTCACTTGGCCAAGAACCGATTCTTTCATGCCTTCATCAGCTAACACAGGTAGAGCAACCCCTTGTTTGCCTTCAGCCTTCTGTTGAGCAGAATAGGCCCAAGCCCAACCGGGACGACCATGTGGGAAGTTTTTGCCATCAGAGAATGCGCCAACGACAAAAAGGGCAAAGTCCATTCCCGTCTTAGTCGCCATGGGGGCTGGCATTTCCAATCCATGCTGTTTTGCTTCAAATTGTGCAGCCGCTTTATGGTGATATTCACCACTCATAATCCAGCCGCCTTCTTTATCAATACCGCCATTGAGGGCTTGAATCATGGCTTGCACACGACGAGCCATCATCATATTGCCAAAACGGGCACCATGCCAACCGGGATCAATCAGAGCAGGTCGTGTTGTGCCAAATTCACGCGCAATGCGACGGATAGTCTCCGCAGGAATATCCGTCGTTTTTGCTGCCCATTCTGGCGTACATTGCTTAATTTCATCAAATTGTGCTTCTAAAATCGTGACCGCAGGTTTACCGGCTCCTTCTAAACCTTCAGGAACCGTTGTCCCTTTGGGGGCATAGAGTGTGGGACAAAAGATTTGACCATTAATATCCTTGCGATTGTAATTGGTATAAGCGGGTAAAACATGAATATCAGTCGTCCCCTCCCAGATGACCATGGGTCGCCCTTCTTTGTCCTTAACCTGGTGCCATTGTCCTTGCCCATCTTTGTAAACGAGAAATGGCATATTGGTATGCACTCTGAGGAACTCAGCATCATAGAATTTATTGTCAAGCATTTCTCTGAGCATGGCGAGACAGAAATCTAAGTCCGTACCAGGACGGATGGCAATCCATTCATCTGCTTTTGATGCCGTTTCTGACAAACGCGGATCTAAAACAACCACTTTTGCCCCGTTTTTCCGCCCTTGTGCAAAGCGAACAACGCGACAAGTCGAAACGGCTCCAATTGAGGCGTTGTTACCGACATAAATAATATATTTGGCGTTGTCATAGTCTGGCAAAATTTCATCATGGATATTAAAATTGCCCGTGACGGAATCGGTGCCTAAATGTCCCGTCGTCACGCAATGTTGCATGGGTGAAGCCACAATATTGGGTATGGCATTAGCCATCGCAAAGGGAACTGACCAATTCATATAGAAAATACAGGAAGTCCAGCCCCCTATCAAAGTCCATTCCCAGGGTTGAATATTAGCCCCTTTGCTCTTTTCTTCGATATATTGCCACGCTTCTTCCCAAGTTGCTTCACGGAATTTCCATTCACCCCGTTTAGTGCCTTCAATCCGAATGAGGGGAGTTTTAAACCTGTCTTTGTCGTAAGTTTGGCGCAAACCAGCCTGCCCACGAGCGCACAGTTTGCCCCGATTGAGGGTTGAATGTGGATTACCATCCAATTTAACCACACGTTTAACGCCATTGCTCGTGCGACTAGTCACTTTGACATTGCATAAAGAGGAGCAGAAGTTACAAATGGTATAACTAATTTCCTCTTTTTCAACATCTAGGAGTTCATCCGCCGGCTTACTGAACAGCGTATTGGCTTTCAATAAACTCAGTCCAGCAGCACCTGCGCTGGATGTTTTAAGAAAGCTGCGTCGAGAAAGCTTAGGAAATTTCCAAGCCATAATTTTGTCTCCTTCAATTTCAACTTTAAGATCTTATTTCCAAATCAATAATGAGTACAACGGATTTTAGAATGGATTTTAATAAAAAACGTAACGACTCAGGGCAACCATAAAGGATTGCCCCTACAACCAGATTCAGGGCAACCATAAAGGATTGCCCCTACAACCAGATTCAGGGCAACCATAAAGGATTGCCCCTACAACAAGATTCTTATTAATACTGACGAAAATATTCTGATGTAGGGGCAATCCCTTGTGGTTGCTCTGAGTCGCCCTGAATCGTTACTGAATTTCTTAGATTTAATCCGTTTTATTCTAAAATCCGTTGTACTCAGTCGTTCATGATTTATTTCTCTGAAAAACGATAGATAATTTAAAGCTAAAGTTAGGATGAATAAAAAGATGGGGTTAGATTACTAAATTTTACACTAGATGTAAAGTATTTTCTTGTATAAATTTTATTTTTTATATGATATTTATTTGTTTAAAATAGGTAAGTTGTTTAATTTATTGGATTTATTTATGTTCAATTTATTTTATAATTTATTTTATAAAAATAATAAACAGTTGATTTAATTGATAATATAGTAAGTATATTATTAGATTATGATGTTATAAAAATATAAAATAGGAATATAGCTATTTTATCAAATTCTAATATTTTAATTAACTAAGTTGTTCGTATCTCTTCATTTCGTGAAAATGTTTTTATTTGATGGTTATGCTAAGATTGCTTGCTTAAATTACTTCAATTACAATTCAAACTTTTTATGGATATTTGGCATATTATTATTCTTGCAGTCTTACAAGGGCTGACTGAGTTTTTACCGATTTCAAGCTCTGCACATTTGATTTTGTTTCCCCAATTAACGGGATGGGAAGATCAGGGTTTAGCTTTTGATGTCGCTGTACATATTGGCTCACTTTTTGCGGTGTTAATGTATTTTCGTACAGATTTAAAACCATTAATAGTCAGTTGGTTTCAATCTATAAAAACACGGCAATTAACACCAGAAAGTCGTTTAGTCTGGGGGGTTGGCATAGGAACAATACCTGTCGGATTAGTTGGTTTAGCAATAGTGGGGGCTGGCTTAGAAAGTCATTTGAGATCACCGCTCATTATTGCGACTTCGACTATTGTGTTTGGTTTATTATTATGGTGGGCTGATGTGATTGGAAAACGGGAACGCGATGAATTGACTTTAACGTGGCAAGACATTCTACTCATCGGATTGGCTCAAGCGTTGGCACTGATACCAGGTACTTCACGATCAGGCATTACTATGACAGCCGCGTTACTGGTGGGATTGAGTCGCAAAGCGGCAGCACGATTTTCGTTTTTGCTGGCGATTCCTGTGATTATTCTGGCGGGCATGAGTGAAACGCTGACATTGATAGGGCAAAATACGCCTGTTAATTGGTCTGCTTTGGGATTTGGCGTTATTTTTTCGGCGCTGAGTGCTTATTTATGTATCCATGTTTTTATTCGCTTATTGGATCGCATTGGGATGTTCCCATTTGTGGTGTATCGTGTCGGATTAGGGATAGCATTATTAATTTGGGTGATTTAAGACATGAATGAAACAGAAAACTTGTCGTTTCCAAAACGTTTCAAGAAGATATGGCTGGGCATTGGCTGGAGTCTTGTGATAGCGGTGATTGTTTTGTCTTTGATACCAGCGCCACCAATGGTACAAACCGTTAATTATGGAGATAAAGTTGAGCATATCATTGCTTACTTTGTATTAATGTGGTGGTTTGCACAGATTTATCTTATGCCCCGACAGCGTCTTCAGTGTCTGATAGGATTTTTGTTATTGGGAGCCGGGCTGGAAATCTTACAAGGTTTAGGCGGAATACGACAGGCTGATTGGGTTGATATGGTGGCTAATAGCGTCGGAGTATTGTTGGCTTGGCAATTCACTAATAAACGGAATAGTTAATTTTTTTAACTTGTTTGAATCAGAATTTGCAGAATTTTAGAATTAACAGAATTAAAAACCACAATAATTATTTTGGAAATTCTCTCATTCTGTGAATTCTGTGCGATAGCGTTTCCAGATTGAATAGCAGTTAAAGTAGGGTGGGTAGAGCGAGAGCGAAACCCACCATTTCTCTAATATTGTTGCGGTGGGTTTCGTTTCACTCTACCCACCCTACTACTTAAAAGGAGGATAACATGAGTAAAATTTTATGGGTTGAAGATAATGAATTGGGTGCCGATATGCGGCCAAGACGCTTGAAACGAAAAGGGTTTGAAGTTGTATGTGCTCGCGATGGTGGAGAAGCGGTAGAAATGGCTCATAGTGAAGGGCCTGATTTGATTTTAATGGATATAAAGTATTGAAATATTTTTTCAAACCAGAAGAATTAGAAACGGATTAGATTTCACCGATAATCCCCATCAAAATGGAAAAAACGGCTTCAGTCTCTTCTGGAATCGTTTGACTATGAATATTTTTAACAATATGTTTTTTCTTTCTATCTAAAGTACCAAATTTCCAGATATCCCCTAAGGTAACCGCACCGTATAAAATTTCCATGCTCTCATTTTCTTCATACTTATCTAGGGCGATTAATTCAGCAGCTAATTGATTAAAACCACTATCTATATCTTTCTTTTTCGCTTCGATGATGATCAATTCTTGATTAGCTCTCAAAAAATAATCTAAATAGCCTCCCAGTTTATCGTCAACCTCTAATGGATATTCAATATTGATTTTAACCGTACTATGTCTAACAACTTCTAATAGCAGAGGAGCAATTAAAAATTCCCGTTTCGCTATTTCAGAAGTTAAAGGAATTCTAGGGAAAACCGTATAAAAAATATCTTGAAGGTTTTTAATGATGTCCTTATTATAATCGGTTGATTTTGGCAATGTGATCACTTCCATTGCATAAGAATATCCAAACTCACCCACAATTTCTTCTGTTGGATTATTCATCTCAAAATAATCACTGAAGGTATATTTTTTTTTATCTTCTTTAAAGATTGATTTTTTCATCATAAGCACATAAATTTTTTTGAAAACAGGTTATTTCTGGACTCCAACGCTTCAGCTTTGGAGGAAATCGGTTATTTCTGGATTCCAACGCTTCAGCTTTGGAGGAAATCGGTTATTTCTGGAGTCCAACGCTTCAGCTTTGGCGACTTAATACTACGATTCCAAAGCTAAAGCGTTGAACTCCAAAAACCGTCCAAAGCTAAAGCGTTGAATTCCAAAAACCGTCCAAAGCTAAAGCGTTGGGACTCCAAAAGCGAAAGCGTTGAACGGAAATACCGCCAAAGTCAATGCCCCCCTCCTCCTAAATTTAATCCGACAACCCCTAGTATAATCAGAAAAAGAGAAAAAATTTTGAGGGCGGTGAAAGGTTCTTTAAACCACACCATTCCAATAATGGCTATCAAAGCTGTTCCTAAACCAGACCACACAGCATAAGCAATACTGATATCTATTGTCTTGAGTGTTATTGCTAAAAGACTTAGACCAACGGCATAAAAAGTGAGCATGGCTATCACTGGTATTAGTTTGGTAAAACCTTCTGATAATTTCATACATAAGGTACCAAAAACTTCCAAAACGATAGCGAGAATAAGTAGTAGCCAAGTCATTGTTTTTACATCATAATTCACGATTCATCCTCAATATTCAAGTCCAAAATTTTATCTAAGCCAACCAGTTGTTCATCTTTTCCTAAACGGATCAAATTAACACCTTGAGTGTTACGGCTGACGACAGAAATACCATCGACAGCGGTGCGTACCAGTGTACCGCCATTACTGATCAGTACAATGTCGTCGTCGTCTTCAACCTGTACGGCACCGACAACTTCGCCATTACGCTCAGAGGTTTTAATGGCGATTACGCCCTTACCGCCTCGCCCTTTGACGGGATAACTATCAATGGGTGTTCGTTTACCAAAACCATTGACGGTGGCAGTCAGCACTGTGCCGTCTTTATGCGTGATGATCAGAGAAATCACTTTATCTTCAGGGGCTAAGGTGATACCACGCACGCCGCGAGCACTTCTGCCGACCGCGCGTACTTTTTCTTCGCGGAAACGTACCGCTTTCCCCCTTTTAGTGAACAACATCACATCTTGTTCTCCATTGGTGATGTATGTACCAATGAGTTGATCATCTTCATCTAAGTTCACTGCAATAATTCCCTTAGTGCGAGGATGAGAAAATTTGGACAGCGCCGTTTTTTTCACTATGCCCTTAGCGGTTGCCATAAAGATAAATTTATTCTCAACAAATTCACGTATTGGTAGTATGGCATTAATTCGTTCTTTTTCTTCGAGTGGCAATAAATTCACAATGGGTTTACCGCGTGAAATGCGGCTGGC
Organism: Thiomargarita sp.; assembly: GCA_023143415.1. Classification (GTDB taxonomy): domain Bacteria; phylum Pseudomonadota; class Gammaproteobacteria; order Beggiatoales; family Beggiatoaceae; genus QNES01. The sequence goes on from JAGLHR010000655.1 coordinate 26,679, forward strand.
TTGAGGCAATTTATAAACTTTCAGCCAATAAACTCTACCCAAATTGGTAAAGCATAAAATGGTGTCATGCGTGCTGGCGATAAAGAGTTTGTCGATGAAATCTTCCTCTTTCATTTGCGTGGCCGCCTTGCCCTTGCCACCCCGCTTTTGGGCGGAATAATTGCTGATCGCTTGCGCTTTGATATAACTTTCATGGGATAATGTAACCAGTACATCTTCTTCAGGGATTAAATCTTCTATACTGATATCGACATCTGCCGAGACAATTTGAGTTCGCCGTTCATCACCATATTCTTCACGCACGGCTTCCAATTCTGCGCGTATCACTTGCATCAGTGTGTTATTAAGGATATCTAGCAGATCATGAATGCGATCTAACACGGTTTTAAATTCGGCTAATATTTTATCTTGTTCCAAACCGGTTAAGCGGTGTAAACGTAATTCTAAAATGGCTTGTACTTGTGCGTCTGAGAGACGATAGCCTTTTTTACTTAAACCAAATTCAGGGGCGAGTCCATCGGGGCGCGAGACTTGCGTGTTCGCCTCTTGCAACAGTTTGGTGACTACCCCTGGTTTCCAGACTTGGTTAGACAAACTGAATCGCGCTTCCTGTGGATTTTTAGCTGCTTTTATTAGCAAAATAATCGGATCAATATTGCTCAATGCGACTGCTAAACCTTCTAAAGTATGCGCCCTTTCCCTCGCTTTACGCAATTCAAACAGGGTACGCCGTGTGACGACTTCGCGCCGGTGACGAATAAAAAAATCAATCAATTGTTTAAGGTTGAGTAGGCGAGGTTGCCCATCGACTAATCCAACCATATTAATACCGAACACCGCTTGCAATTGCGTTTGTTGAAAAAGATTATTCAACACGACATCGGCTATTTCACCTCGCCGCAATTCAATGACGATGCGAATACCGTCTTTATCAGATTCGTCGCGTAAAGCAGTAATTCCTTCAATTTTTTTATCTTTGATTAAATCGGCAATTTTTTCGATAAGACGGGCTTTATTGACTTGATAGGGCAATTCTGTGACGATAATTTTTTGTTTCGCATCGTCTTCTCCCTCAATTTCTGTACGGGCGCGGGTATAAACGCGCCCTCGCCCGGTTTGATAACCTTCTAAAATCCCTTTTCTCCCATGAATCACGCCGGCTGTTGGAAAATCAGGAGCGGGTATAAATGCCATTAAATCTTCAATGCTTAAATTCGGATCGTCAATTAAAGCAATACAGGCATTAATGACTTCGCTAAGATTATGGGGCGGAATATTGGTTGCCATACCAACAGCAATGCCGCTGGAACCATTAATGAGTAAATTAGGAATGCGTGCTGGAAAAACAGTGGGTTCTATTTCAGATTCGTCATAATTAGGTGCGAAATCGACTGTTTCCTTATCAATATCCGTCAATAATTCATGCGTAATTTTCGCCATCCTGACTTCGGTATATCTCATAGAAGCCGGATTATCTGCGTCGATTGATCCAAAATTTCCTTGCCCATCCACTAACATGTAACGCAAGGAAAATGGTTGTGCCATGCGTACAATCGTATCATATACTGAAGCATCACCATGTGGGTGAAAACGCCCTAAAGTTTCACCGACAATGCGTGCGGATTTTTTATAAGGCTTATTCCAAACATTACCCAGTTCATACATGGCATATAGTGAACGTCGATGCACCGGTTTCAGCCCATCACGTACATCAGGCAAGGCTCTACCTACAATCACGCTCATTGCGTAATTGAGGTAAGATTGTTTCATTTCATCTTCGATATTAACTGGCAGGATTTCTTTTGCAAATGGAACCATTTTAAGTTTATATTTCTTTATATTTGAATGTTAAATTGTTGAAAATAAATATTATTATAGCATATCGGCTTAATATTGTTACAATAGCTTAATATTGTTACAATTTAGTTATTCTTTATTTCACGCAATATTCAACTGGGTTTCTATACTTAATGCGGTTTTCTATTGAGGAAGGTGGGCAATAAAAAAGACATTTTCGAGGTTTTAGTTTTTCTTCA
>JAGLHR010000656.1 GCA_023143415.1 Thiomargarita sp.
TTCTAAGCTCGAATAGAATAGCTTTTGATATTTTAAATTCTGTTAATTCTTAAATTCTGTTAATTCTGATTCTAACAATTAAAAGTAATTTAAATCAATGAATTATAAAAAATTGTCCTGTACAAAGATACTATAATTAAAGGATTTCAGATGGTTGAAAAATGGTATGAAACCGATTTTGATACTTGGATTTTTCGCAATATTGAACTGCTGAAACAACGACGTTTTTCTCAAATTAATATTGATATTCTCATAGATGAATTAGAAAGTATGGCGAAGCGGGAAAAGCGGGAATTGGCTAATTATTTTATTATTTTACTTGCACATTTGTTAAAATGGCAATTTCAACTTAAACAATTGACAGAACAATGGCAAACTCAACAAGGAAATTGTTGGCGTGGTTCAATCATGGAACAACGTTTACAAATTGTTAAACAACTAAAAGAAAGTCCAAGTTTGAAAAACTATCTTGCTGAAGCTATTGAAAATGCCTATCATGATGCTGTAAAAATTGCAACACAGGAAACACAATTATCTCTTCGAGGTTTGAGTTTTTCTTCAAAAAACTCAAACCTCGAAGGCACTTTTCCAAAAAATTGCCCTTATACCATTGAACAACTTTTAGATGAGAATTTTTATCCCGTTACTCAATAGCTAAAAGAATAATAATGTGAAGAGAACGTACTTAATATAAATATATTAAAATCAAAAAGTTATGTGCATAAACGAATTGAAAATCAATCCGTACTGAAGCACCAATTCTCGAATATTTTGTAGGCTCCAAAAAAAAACGCCCAAAGCGGAAGCGTTCGAGGCTAAAGTTTTTCTTTAAAAAACTTTAGCCTCGAATGGATTCCAAAAAACATTAAAAATTATGATTCAATACTTATTATCCACAACTAAAGGTTAATCCGCGTGTCTATTGCACTCATTGTAGGACTCGGCAATCCCGGACCACGTTATATGACCACTCGTCATAATGCCGGTTTCTGGCTGACAGACAATATTGCCGTGCAAATGAAGACTCAGTTTCGCCAAGAAGCCAAATTTTTTGGTGAAGTCTGTCGTGTAGAAATTCCCCATTCTCAAAAAGAACACACACAGTGCTGGTTACTCAAACCCAACACCTTTATGAACAACAGTGGACAAGCCGTCGCTGCCCTTGCAAACTACTATAAAATCTCACCCCAACAAATTTTAGTAATTCACGACGATCTTGACTTCCCCCCTGGCACCGTTCGCATAAAAAATGGCGGTAGCGATTGTAAACATAATGGCTTAAAAAGTATAATTGCTCACCTGAAACTTCCTTCATTCCTACGTTTGAGACTTGGAATCGGTCATCCAGGGCGCGGAGCGAATGTAACAAATTATGTACTCAATTCCCCCTCCCGCAACGAACAAACCGTCATTGATACTGCCATGAATGCCGCTTTAGATGTCATACCGCTGATCGTTGCGGGGGAACTTAACAAAGCGATGCAACAATTACATACCGACACTTGATTAATGGTAAATGGTAAATGGTGAATGATTAATGGTGAATGATTTTCGATGTTTTAGTTTTTTAAAGAAAAACTAAAACATCGAAATGAATTGAATAATTCACCATTAATCATTAATCATTACGCTTGTATGACATCCCGTCCATCTTTTAAAGCCTCAGCCCAACCATTAATGAGACTAGCACATTTGCGGAGATTCTTACCATAATTCTCACTCCACTCCTCTAAACCTTGCATGAGATTATCATTCACCGGATCACCAACCATTAATCTGACTTTGGTTAGCACTTGCTGTAATAAAACAATATCTAAAGCATCCCATCTGCTATTCATATCCAGGAGTTCCAAATTATCCAAACAGCGTTTTAAGGATTCTGCTGCACGCAAAGAAAACATCCCATTCTTATACTTGAGCAACGCATCTAACTCCTCTATTGACATGATCTGTTTTTCGTCCAATTCAACTTTAATTCGCTCTAAGGTATATCTGGGTTCTAAAGTCAATTCAATGATGGAAGCGCGATCTAAAACACGAGGTGATAACGATAAAGTGGTATGATCATTATTAATGGTTGCGACAAAACGCAATGCTGGAGAGATGAAAACTTTACTACCTGTCGTTGTTAAGCCACGAATGCTTTTGCCACCAAGCTCAATCATTCGCAATTTATCCTGTTCATCGGGATATTGAGAGCGTACTAAAATATCCGCAAACCAATACTCAGGTTGGCTCAGGTTAAATTCTTCAAAAATAACCATAAAAGTGCGTTTATCGTTCTTTCGCCAAGCCTTTTCTGCATTATATAAAAAACGAGTGAACTCAGTGGGTTCAAATTCGTTACTAATGGGATTGACATAGCCTAATAAGTCATCACGACCACGCCAAGTCGAACCCACTGGAACAATCAGCTTACGGTCATTATCTTCAATCAAATCAATTGCAAGGCTGCTTTTTCCAACACCAGGATTGCCGGTTAAAATAAGAATATTTTTAGTCAACGAAACCGTCATAACGGCCTCTAAAATTTCCTTGCTATAAAACGTTTTAACCCTTTCCTTAGCGACTTCCTTTTCTATCAAAGGATAGACTGTAGTTACGCCATTTTTAGGTGTGTGTTTATGGCTCGTCACCTGCTGCGATGGTTTTTTTAACTCTAAGTTTTTAAGACTATCAACAAAAGGGCTTCTATTAAGAACAGACTGTGTACTTCTACTGCTGTAAGTACGCACCATATTCTGTTGTATCTTCAGCGCGTTTTCGCGAGCCGCCTCAAACCATTCATGTAAATGAGCATGAAAATGTTCAAATCGCTCTGCATCATTGGGATTTGTCCAATTAGGATGAGGGCTGCTGGCTTGTTCGGCGGCTTTTTCAAACATATTTTCTACCGCGACGCGATTGACCTCTTTAAGATAAACCCCACCTATAATGCTTTTATAATAGACCGTTAAAATATAGGGCTGTTGGAAGCGCGTCCACCCGTCTGGATAGGGTTCTATTTGCCACAATGTCTTAAATTCATTAATTTTTTGTGGAGAAACACTACGCACCCGATAAGCCCCGAAAACGTAATCTTTAGGTCTAGTATTGATGTCACTGATTCCACGAGGTTCTTGAAAACGTTTGCCCCAAAACAGTAAAATCTGGTTATTCAATGCCTCTGGATATGGTTCTAACAACCACCCTATTCCCAAATCATCAATCAAGCAATAGGGATTCCCCTCCTCAAAAATATGGATATGGTAGCAACGTGGATCGCCCTGTTGACAATAATCAGTACGAAATTGTTGTTTTGCTGAACAATTCCACGTTTCCGCATTTTTACAAATACCGCCATCCCACCCTCGACGATGTGAATTAATTGTGCAACCTAAAGCATTACCAACGGTAATAAAACTCATAAATGACTCCTTTTAATTTAATATCTTCGCCAATGGTGAATTATGAATGGTTTCGAGGTTTGAGTTTTTTTTCAAAAAACTCAAACCTCGAATGGTTTCGAGGCTAAAGTTTTTTCTTTAAAAAAACTTTAGCCTCAATTGATAAATCTCTATTTTTTCTCTTTAAACGATTGATTTCATTAATAATTCATAATTCACCATTCGAGGTTTGAGTTTTTTGAAAAAAACTCAAACCTCGAAACCATTCATAATTCATAATTCATAATAGTAAATTCTAATATTTAATCTTGCCTATTGTTAATAAAAAATAACATAGTAAATAATTGGATTTTAAGATCATGAATTTAAAATCTTGAAACCTTAAATAAAAAACAATAAATCAATGATGATTTTAAAAAAATGCCTATTTAATGAAGCCCTCTCTACGTCGCTGCTAAAGTTTCTTTAAAAACTTCAAAAGTTTCTTTAAAACTTCAAACACGAAGCGATTTCACCTATTTTTAAATATTAAAAAAGCGGTTTAATTTGAATAAGATTAAAGTACACTTCAGTATAACACGCTCATCCTATTATTAAATCACTATCATCACTATTTGTAACGACTCAGCCTTAAAATTGCAAGGCTGTAAGCATTCGAGATTTTAGTTTTTTCTCAAAAAACTAAAGCCTCGAATAGTCTGCTAAAAGACTGTAAGGAATGAGGCTTTAATAACTTCCAAAACCTTTAAGCCAAACCTGACAGGTTTTTAAAACCTGTCAGGTTTAGTTTTCGAGGTTTTAGTTTTTTGAAGAAAAACTAAAACCTCGAAAGGGTATTATTGAATTTTCATTCCTAAGAAGACTAAATCGTTTAATTGGCTTTAATCTGCTTTTCGAGGTTCAAGTTTTTCTTCAAAAAACTTAAACATTGAAACTTGAAAGCTGTTAGCCTTGCCATTTCGTAACTACTCAGCGCCTTGAAATTGCAAGGCTAAAAGCCAAAGCAGGCTCAACTAAACTCTTTTCGAGGTTTAAGTTTTTCTTCAAAAAACTTAAACCTCGAAAATTAGTCTGTTTTAACAGACTATTCGAGGCTAAAGTTTTT
>JAGLHR010000657.1 GCA_023143415.1 Thiomargarita sp.
GAAATGATTTATCTGAACATCTATATAGGAAAAACGATGAAACAAGCAATGTTAGGTTTATTTACGGAAACCTCTTTACATGCTGGCACTGGACAGATGACTGGGGTTATTGATTTGCCGATTCAGAGAGAAGCGCATACAGATTGGCCTTGTGTGTATGGATCGGCAGTGAAAGGGGCGATGCGAGTTTTAGCTGATAGTCAAGAGCACGATTGGGTAGAAGAAGTGTTTGGACCAGAACCAGAAAAGGGCAACACACATGCTGGTTCGATAACGATCAGTGACGCTCGATTATTGTTGTTACCAGTACGTTCTTTGACAGGGCATTTTAAATGGGTGACTTGTCCAGCGTTATTGAAACGATTGCAAAGAGATTATCGGCGGTTGGGACTGGACGATAGTTTTCTGGATAAAGGGCTTGCTCCATTAGATGATACACACGCTTTTGTGTCTAATGAGAAAGAAAGCCATTTGTTTTTAGAAGAATTTCGTTTTCAGGCTATTCCAATATATTTGCAAGAAATTATCAACAATATCAGTCAGTTATCTTCTAATCTTGATGAAATTTCTTTAAAAGAGCAATTAGTGATAGTCAACAACGAGATTTTTTCCCATTTGGCTCGTTTTGCTACGCCGGTGAATGCTCATATTGCAATTGATAACACAACCAAAATTGTTAAGCCCGGCGCTTTGTGGTATGAGGAAACGTTGCCAGCAGATACCTTGCTTTACACGACTATCGTTGCTTTTCATTCTCGTAAAGAGGAAAGTGAAAAGGAAGACTGCGATATTTTAGAGCATCTTCTGAGTTTATTTCCTGATGAACGACGTCCTTACTTGCAAATCGGTGGTAATGAGACAATTGGTATGGGTTGGTGTCAAGTGAAATCTTTACAAGGGGGAGAATAATGCAAACGATGCAACAACAACGAGCGGCTTTTGCTTTGGAAGGAGTGGAATGTGCGATAAGACGTTTAGATGAAAAACAACGTAAAGAATATAAAAGCCATGTTTCTGCTTTGCCCTTTATGATTCATGCCAATGGTTTAGGGCAAGCAATGGCTTTCTATAAAAGTAAGTGTACGGATTCAAAAGGTAATGAAAAACGTGATTATGCCTTACTTTATCAATTGCTTTCTGATTGGTTAAGTCAAGATGATCAACCTTTTGCCGGCATGGAATTGTTGAAGGGAATCACTAACAAGGATATGCACGCTTATATCACGGCTCAAGCGGAAGCGATGGTTTTTATGAGTTGGGTGAAGAAATTTGCGACTGCCTTTATGCAAGATGACATAAGCACTGAGGAAAATAGGCAAGATGGAGGAGGAAAATAACTAATGGCTATTCCTCTTTACCAAGATAATCAAGCTGCAAGCTCTTTTCCGCAAGAGGGTCATTTAGGTTTATGGTTCACCCGTTTTTTTAACCAATATGATGATCAATGGCAAGTAAAAAAGGAAAAATCTAAACAGAAAGAGGGAAAAGGAAAGTGGATCGAATTAACCGCTAACAAAGTTTGTGGTAGTCAAAAAGCACTTGAACAATATCAAAATCGGGTATTGAATTTAATTAAAGCCTTGAAAGGAAAGGATAAATTAGATACAAATGATTATGCCATTTGTGAGACTAATTGGCATTTTGTCACCGGGATGGGATTGCCACATCCAGTAGAAAATGGTATGGCTTGGCATCATACTTTGGGTGTGCCGTTTTTGGCGGGTAGTACCATAAAAGGTTTGTTACGGGCTTGGGTAGAAGGGGGTTGGAATGATGAATTGGATTCAAAACAAACTGTTCAGCGACGACAAAATTGGTTTGGCATGGTAAAGGAAGAAGAGGGTGATACTGAAGATAAAGCAGGGCAGCTTATTTTCTTTGATGCGGTTCCAATTGAATCCGTCAAATTAACTTCAGATATTATGACACCGCATTATGGAAAATGGTATGCGGAAGGTGATAAAATTAGCGGATTAAGTGAACATGAACGTATTCCAGCTGATTGGCATGATCCCGTTCCAGTACCGTTTTTGGCGGTGAAAAAGGCTAAGTTTTTAGTGACGATAGTGGCTCGTGATAATAAGAACAATGATAAAGAAGCACAACTCGCATTGCAGGAATTAGTGCAAGCTTTGGAATGGTTAGGGGCAGGAGCCAAAACTGCGGCGGGTTATGGGCATTTGGTTAGGGATAGTAAAAAAGAGCAAGAAATATTGGAGAAAAAGAAAGAAGAAGATATATCAAGTAATTTATCTGATTTGGAAAAGGAATTCCTTAAAGCTAATCAAGATCAAAAAATGGCTGGTAGCTGGCTTGATAAAATGGAAGCCGCTGAACCTGAAGATGCTAAAAGAATTGCTTGTCAATTGAAAGCATTTTATGAGTCTATTGATAAATGGAAGAAGCAGAAAAAGAAGCAGAAATTGAAAGTTGATCGGGTTAAGAAGGTTTTGGAAAAATAAGATTTCCTGGTTCCTATCTTAGGTTCAATGCTTTAAAACCAGACCTGCCAGGTTAAACAAAACCTGGCAGGTCAAGGCAGCGACCAAACTTGATTTTGACTTTGGTTTTGACCTGGCAGTCAGGTAGGGTGGGCAAAGTCCTTTTCTTGCCCACCTTCCTCATTAAAAAAGTGCACCCACGTTGCCCACCCTACCCGGCTAACCCAACCTACATCTAATAAGGAAAGTTGGGTTACGCTTTGCTAACCCAACCTACATCTAATAATGCCATTTTTCGCTAATAAGGAAAGTTGGGTTACGCTTCGTTAACCCAACCTACATCTTTATGGTTGCCCTGAGTAGTTACATTGATTTTAAAAAATATTTTGATTCATTATAATTATTTTAAAAATCAATAACTTGCTTTTTTCAACATTTAAAAATTGATTTATGCAAAGCCAAATAACATCAAAAACTTGATGATCGAGTATAATAAAGGTAACTACTCAGGGCATTGCCCTTATTTATGAATATTTCAGCCTAAAGTTTTTTGAAGAAAAACTTTAGGCTGAAATGTTGTA
>JAGLHR010000658.1 GCA_023143415.1 Thiomargarita sp.
TTTGTCTATAGTTTTTGAAAAAAAATTTCAATTTTTTTCGATTTTTTTTTCAAAGCCATGTAGGGTGGGCAACGTCTTTTTGTTGCCCACCTTCCTCATTTAAAAAGTGGTGGGCAACCACGTTGCCCACCCTACATGGCTTACCATTATAATATTCAGTAATGTAGGGTGGGCAAAGTCATTTTCTTGCCCACCTTCCTCATTTAAAAAGTGGTGGGCAACCACGTTGCCCACCCTACATGGCTAACAGATATTATTCGTATTGCCTCCATTGACTGTGAAATAACGCTTGAATAAATTGACGAAAAGGGAGATAATATAATAGAATAATAAATTAATGGTGGGTTTTTTCGCTCTAGCAGCCTTCTACACTCGCTATACTTTAAACAGCAGTTAATCATCCATACAGGTATAAATGACACAAGTCAATAAATTATTAAAGCAAATACCAGGGGCAAGAAAACTTGCAGGAATACCAGTGGCAAGAAAACTTGCTAAAAAGCTCGGAATCATTGAAAACAGAGACTTTCTACTTGAAATGCTGCCCAAGAATTCCGTTGGTGCTGAAATAGGCGTTCATACTGGTGGTTTTTCAGCGTTGATTATCAACTTCGTAAAGCCAAGTCGGCTCCACCTAATAGATCCATGGAAATATGAGGCTTCAGAAAAATTTTCTGATGCTTTATATGGTGGAAAGGCAAAAGGAGGACAATCAGAACTTGATGTTCGATATGAAGCCGTTTTGCGTAAATTTCAGGTTCTAATTGATTCCGGGAAAGTCGAGGTTAATCGCGGCACTTCGGAAGAGGTTGCTCCAAATTTTCCTGATGAATATTTCGATTGGGTGTATATAGATGGAAACCATCTCTATGAATATGCCAAACAAGATATGGAACTTTACTTAAAGAAAGTAAAAGTAGGTGGTTATCTGACAGGCGACGATTACACCGAAGGGGGTTGGTGGAAAGGAGGTGTAAAGAAGGCAGTTGATGAAATGATTGAAACCCAAAATGTCAAGTTGGTTGAGATTAGAAATGGCCAATTCATTCTAAAGAAAACAGAGAAGTAAGTGATGTAGGGTGGGCAAAGTCATTTTCTTGCCCACCTTCCTCATTTAAAAAGTGGTGGGCAACCACGTTGCCCACCCTACATGGCTGTTTTAATGAGGAAGCCGTTGCACGAAAAGGACTTTGCCCACCATACTCCCAAAGCTAAAGCGTTGGACTCCAAAATTTCTCTTAATTCACTGATGTTACGCACTATGTTTCCAAGAGGTTTAAGAAATCCGATTTTTTCAAAAAATCGGATTTCTAAACGGCG
>JAGLHR010000659.1 GCA_023143415.1 Thiomargarita sp.
TTCACCCAAACGAAAAACGCTATAGATTCCAATTAAGAAAAAATGGGCTTTTTGAAAATCTGAATGAGCCAATAATCGTTCATAATAGATTCCAACGTAGTTAAGGCATGTTCTAAATCGACATCAAAATCTTTGTTTTGAATATCAACGATCAGCTTATAAATGAGTTCAAAGGTAATTCTATTTTCCTTATCCATATAGATAAACTGCCCATTGGGTGCTTCATTCAGTTTTTCTATTTCATCTGCACCCACTTTACCGGTGATAGTGGTTTCTCTCACATCTCGAAAGAGGGTGAAATGTAAATCTTTGCGATTGAACATTAACCCATTAAAGTTCTTGATGCGTGCTGGAAATACCATATCGCTGACTTGCAAAAAACCGACAACAACAGACTGCGTTGGTGCTTTTATTAACACATGTTCAGGCAGCTTTCTGTTGCCCACTTTTAAATAGCTCACCTCAATATTGTTGAGAAGCATGTTAAATGCTTCTGCCACATTCAAGAGTTTACCAATATCGTCACTGTCACTAATGATGACGAGTTTTTCATACTCCTCTTCCAATAATGCTCTCTCTTTTTCGAGATAATCCATAATCTGTTGGCTCACAGACTGCGGTGCTGTTTGAACCGATGATAGCGTTTTAAGATCAACGGGGAGGGAAGGCATGAACGGTGTAGAATCATTGACATTCTGTTTCAGTGCCAATGCAACAATTTGTCTCAAAACACCTATTTCATTCAAAGTCACTTTAAATCCTTCTCTGACTTCTTCTTCAAAACTAGAGGAAACATTTTCATTAGCCGGCGACACATTGATTCGTTCTTTTATGCCCTTGAGTTGCTCTTTGACTTCATCTTCAAAACTTTTAACCCGATGAATACTGGGTAAAGGGATATCCTGTGTTCTGAACCGATAATAGTGAGAAGCTCTGTTTAACACTTCTCGAATAGAGCCTTGATTCAAAATGTCTTGCAAATCATCCTGTGTTAATAGTTTTTTAACATCAAGCCCTTGTGCTTGTGCTTTGACAACCAAGATTTTTTCAAGTTCTTCTTGAGAAGGCTTATTTAAAACAATTTGACATTGAGAAACTCTGCCAATAACGGATCCATCAAAGAACTCTTTAAAATGTTCCCATCTATCAGGAAACAGATTGAGGATAATTAAGCTATTTGGCACATAAGTAAAGAGTTCCTTAACAGAATCACCAAAGCTCTGTAGCAAATTTTGATTATATTCAAGCCCTAAAGCTTCTAGCTGATCGAATATAATAATCAAAGGTTCATCCATCATTGACAGTTTACCAAACACGGTTATTGCATCCAGTGAAAATGCCTCTTTACTTCCTTCTTCTTTCCAGTTTTTGAGTCCAACGCTCTTTAACTCTGGTTCTTCCAATTCATTAGCCGCAAGCCATTTTCCCACCAACTTCTTTTTGTTCACATCTGAGTAACTACAAAATTTGACAATGCCTTTTAAAATAGCGGTGGAATAGCCGACATCTCCATAGCGCTGTTTCCACCAGCTATCAATGATGGTTTCAATCCGTTGCCAATATTCACGTTTGTTACGCGCACCATCCTCTCCCAACTTTTTATAGATGTTAAGCGGATCAACTGACAGTTCCTTTAAAAGGTACCTGTCTTTGTCAGTCAGCTTTCTGAAATAATCAAAAATACCCGTCGTTTTCTTTTTGCGAGCTTCAAGGAAAGTATCATGGATAATTTTAGAAAAACTGGTTGCCAAGAGATGCTCAAGTTGAGAATAAGGGCTATTGGGAACCTTCTCCACAAAAGATTCCAGCACTCGACTATAAATGTGATATAAAACCGAATTAAGGTTATTGGGTTGTCGGATAAAAAGCAGCCGATTATGTACCAAGCGTGCTTTTGCCAGTCTCATCATCAGATGGGTTTTTCCAGTACCCGGTTCTCCAGTGACAATAGCCCCTTTGCTTTGATGGTTTTCCACATCATTCTTGATATCCCCCAAAACAGACGTTAAACTTTCAAATTCATTATGAAAAATTTCCTTTAAATCAATATGGTTTTGAAAGGGCGTATCAACCCGACTATTGCTAAAAGGATTCGTTTTTGTGATTATTTTTTCCAATGGTTTGTTTCCTAAATTAAGTTGCGTTAATTCTAATCAAATCTTTAAGAAAAATCGTCACTATTCAGCCTTGAAATCAATTTTCCCCCTCCTTCCCAAGCTAAAGTTTGGGAAGGAGGGGGGCTGAGTTGTTACGAAAAATCATTTTTTTAAACAATTTATTTCTTTAAATTAATAATTAATAATTAATAATTAATAATTAATTTTATTGGCTTAGAAGTTTAAAAGAAAAAATTAAACCTCGAAATGATACTCAAGTGCATTTAATATAGTATATTAAAGTGAATTTGACAATTAAATTGTATTGAATTTATGACTAACTGTGAAGAAAATGAACCTTATGCCCTCATGGTATTGGGAGACAGTATGACTCCTGAGTTTGTTGAAGGGCACGTTATTATTATTGAGCCAGGTGGTGAGGTGAAAAATGATTCCTATGTTTTTGCAATCTATGAAGAGGAATATATTTTTAGACAATTGCACATTGAAAATGGGCAATATTTTTTGAAGCCTTTAAATGATAAGTATCCAACGCTGGAAGTTTCCAGCTTAGACGCAATAAAAGGGCTGATTACTCAACGATCAGGGCGGCGGCGTAAAGATAAGAAATATTATGTTTGATCCATTGTAACTACTCAGGGCAACCA
>JAGLHR010000066.1 GCA_023143415.1 Thiomargarita sp.
ATTTCTAAGCTCGAATAGAATCGCTTTGCGTAACATCAGTTAGGTAAAACTGTTAAGTTTAATTAATTTTAGGGCGTTTTAAAAAAGCGCAATGCTTGGACATTTAGAAACCCAATTTCTTGAAGAAACTGGCCATTTCTTTTCGTCAAAAGAACATTGGGTGTAAAATCAACCCTATTTAAAAAAACAGGCTTTCTAAACAGAAAAAGTAAAATAAATCACCTTTTTCAAAAAATTTAAACAAAGCCTGTATAATAAACTAAGTCTTAAAAAAACGAGGTTTATAAATACCAGGATAGTTATTTTTTCTGTAACAACTCAGCCCGATATTTAGTACAACGGTTCAGGAGTGAACTTCGAGGCTTACCGTTTTTTATTCAAAAAACGGTAAGCCTCGAATTGATGCGAGGGGTTAGGTTTCATGCCATCAAGTCTAATAAAGCAATATCCTTTATAAGGAGGATTGCTCCATCAAAACCCTCTACAATCAATCTGTTCACTCCCCTGAACCGTTGTACTAAATATAGCCGGAGTCGTTACTTTTTTCTTAATTATCCAATCTTAATAAATACCTATTTCACCCATTGTACAGACTTTTTGTTAAAAAACAAGTTTTATTTCAATATAAGTTAATTATAATATTGAAATATAATAACAATTTTTTTATAAAAATTGAGAATTAAATATGAACGAGAAATTGGTTAATGTCGTTATTAACGGGAAAAAAATTGAAGCACCTGCATCGCTTTCGGCGATTCAAGCGTATTGGCACGCAGGTTATACTAGAGTGGAGGGGATTGGTTGTTTGGAAGGCGTTTGTGGCTCTTGCCGCATCATGGTTCGTCGGGAAAATAGCAAGGAAGTCCGTACACAATTAGGTTGCCAAACTTTTATTGAAGAAGGTATGCAGATTATCTTTTTGGCCTTTTCTACGCCAACGCACCATTCTTATCAACTGACAGATATTAAAAATTCCTGGGATGTTCAAGGGCAATTTCATCAGATTTTTCCTGAAGCCAACAATTGTCGATCCTGTGGCGGTTGTACAGAATCTTGTCCCAAAGGTATTGATGTACAACGGGGTGTAGAATTGGCGGCTCAGGGAAAGTTTAGAGAAGCGGGGGAATTGTTTGTTGAATGCGTGATGTGTCATTTGTGTATGACGACTTGTCCCGAATTTATTGCTCCCAATCATGTTGGTTTATTTTGTCGCCGAATGATGGCTTATTTCCATATACGTCCTTCTAACTTGATTAGCCGTCTGGAAGAATTACGCCAGGGCGAAATGCGGGTTATATTATAAATAATGGTTAATGGTGAATGATGAATGCATTACCGAAATTTCGGCAACTGTCTTAATCAATGGTTCGGACAGTTTTTT
>JAGLHR010000660.1 GCA_023143415.1 Thiomargarita sp.
TTTTAAAATGAACGAACCCCAAGTGATAAATCATTAACTGTCAAATTGAATTAAATTAATATAACTAATTGATTTTTAAGTTTTTTTAATTTCGTCGTTTATATAAGTATATGAAATATATTACTTAATTATTTCGGGACAAGTCTATTATTAAGGAGAATTTTTATGTCTGTTAAATCGTCTGTATTATGGCTTTTATCACTGTTTTCAAACAGTGTTCACCGAAAACCACAAGCCTTCGGGATGGGGTTGTTAGGGCTCGCCCTGAGTATGGGGCTGGTTCAATCAGCACAAGCCGATAATCGCTTGGGGGGTATTAGCACCCGTAGTTTTGTGCAAACTGAATCCGCAAACTACATGATTGCAGGGGTGTTTATCAATGGGGGTTCTAAGCGTGTCGTTGTTCGTGCATCAAGCGTCGATGGTGTGCTTAATCCACGGCTAGAGGTGCAAAGTTATCCTGATGGCAATTTGCTTTATAGCAATGATAATTGGGCTACGGATCCGAGTGCTGCTGAATTACAACAAACGGGATGGGCACCCAATGGTACTTCAGATGCCGCTATGATAATTACCTTGTCGCCTGGTTTATACACCATGCAAGTCAGTCCTGTGGATAAACCTGGGGTTGGTCTGATTGAGGTGTATGAGCTTAACTCAACGGAAAGCCCTAAACTGGGTGGTATCAGCACTCGTAGTTTTGTCCAAACCGATTCCATGAACTACATGATTGCGGGGCTGTTTATCAGTGGTAGTGCCAAGCGGGTTGTTGTTCGTGCCTCAAGTGTCGATGGTGTTCTTGATCCACGATTAGAGGTGCAAAGTTATCCTGATGGCAATTTGCTTTATAGCAATGATAATTGGGGTACGGATCCGAGTGCTGCTGAATTACAACAAACGGGATGGGCACCTGCACGTAGTTTGGATGCTGCTATGATAATCACTTTATCACCGGGTTTGTATACTATGCAAGTTAGTCCAAAATCCAGTCCTGGAATAGGGCTTATTGAGGTGTATGAGCTTCCTGAAGAGCCTGATGGTCCTAAGTATTCTTCCACGCCAGCATCGGGCGGCACCCTTAGTTTTAGCACCCCAGTCAGTACACCTGTCACGCAATATATCACCATTTCAGAAAAAGGCGATGCCGATTTGGAAATCAAACAGGCTAACATTACAGGGAGCCATGCCAGTGACTTTAGTATATTAACAGCATTCCCCTTTACCATTGTTGATGGTGGATCGGCTAAAACGGTAACGGTGCAATGTACGCCTTTTAGTGAGGGGATACGCACGGCTGATTTACAGATTAGCAGCAATGATGGTAGTACGCATACTTATTCTATGCAATGCACTGGTATTAAAAAAGGGGAACCAAACGTTAAATTTTCCCCAACAAACTCTTTAGATTTTGGCAAAGCAACTGTAAATGCAACTGTTAAAAAAGAAATTGCCATTATGGAAATTGGTAATGCCGATTTAGAAGTTGGCTATTTTAACATTGACGGTTCACATGCAAGTGATTTTGAAGTCATGTTGCCACATTCTATAGATATTCCTGACGGTGGTGGTATACAAAGGATGACTATTGCATGTACTCCTTCTGCTAAAGGAATACGTGAAGCTACTTTGGAACTTTATACAAATGCTCATGATAACGAATGGCCATCTTTTGCGTTGAAATGTGAAGGTATAGTCGAACTTGTAGCAGCAAAATATAGTTCTGTTCCAAAGCCAAACGAAACGTTAAATTTTGGCGATGTCAAGATTGGTACAAAGGCTACCAGGGCTATTGCCTGTGCAGAAGTCGGTGATGCTGAGTTAAAAGTTGACTATTTTAACATTAACGGTACGCATTCTGATGACTTTAGCATACTACCACCCTCTTCTTTGAGTATTCCTGACGATGGTTCTCCCAAAGAAATGACTGTGCAATGTCAACCTAAGGCTAACGGGCTACGCACTGCTACTTTGACGCTTCAGACTAATGATCCAAATAATGCGTTTCCGTCTTACCCATTATCATGCACGGGTAGGGTAGAGTGTTCACCAGTCGATTTTGATCCTCAAGGTAGAAGTGATTTTATTCCTTCATTGGGATTTGGCTATGATAAACCACGCGATTTACACAAGCCACAAAGTTGCTTAAATGGAAATAACGCGCAAATTGGTAGCGGTGAAGCAAAACTTGATTTCAACTTGGTCAGTAGTTATGAACAACTGAAAAAAGAGTTAGGCATCACAGTCGATTTCAATATCAGTGCCACGATTTTCAAACTCAATGCACACAGTGAATTTGCTGTAAAGCATCGGGAAACCAAACTGTCCAAATCGATGGTTCTTAAATCTGAAATTTGGTTACATAAGCAATTTAATCACCAAGGGTTGAATGAATATGGTCAGAAAATGTTGGATAATGGAGAACGATGTTTCATCAATGCCTGCGGAAACAGTTTTGTATATCAGGCTGATATTGGTGGAAGATTATTTGTTGCTATGAAATTTGACTTCAGTAGTGAGGAGTATAAGAAAACCTTCTTTGCATCACTAGGGGCTTCTTATAAG
Organism: Thiomargarita sp.; assembly: GCA_023143415.1. GTDB lineage: Bacteria > Pseudomonadota > Gammaproteobacteria > Beggiatoales > Beggiatoaceae > QNES01. Next base: position 2,563 of record JAGLHR010000660.1, read on the forward strand.
ATGGTTGACATCAAGGCGACTGTGAAAAAATTGGATCAATCCACAATACAGGGCGGTTCAATTACGCTAAGTGCTCACCAGATAGGTGGTGACGTGACCAAATTAGGCAATGTTTTTAGTGATTCTTCGATTCTTAACTGTTCATTGACTAATTTATCATTTTGCGAACAAGCCATGAATAATGCCATTAACTATGCTCAGTCTGAGTTTGCAAACAGTGTCAATACGCATGAGCAGATATTAAGTTTCAAGCCCATGACTTATAGCAATATGGGTGTGCCGCTTACAGTAGAAGATGTTCCTATGAACATTATCAAGGCTAAGACGGAACTTGTGGGGCTATATCAACAGCAATATAGTGATTGGATGTTGGCAGAAGGCTGGTTAAGTGGTGGGTCATTTGCTAATCAGTTCACGCATACGGAAAAATCGTATTTGACGCAGATCCAAACCACGATACAGGGTAACCTTGAGATGATTCGCAATGCCGGTTTATGGTGTTTTAGTGACTTGAGCCGTTGTTTGGACAAGAAACAAGCTGCTTTGAGTAACCTTGTTGCATATAACCAAACTTGGTATCCTATCAAAATTCGGTGGTAA
>JAGLHR010000661.1 GCA_023143415.1 Thiomargarita sp.
CGATTTTCAAAAAAAATCGGATTTCTAAGCTCGAATAGAATCGCTTTGCGTAACATCAGTTATTAAGTACAACGGATTTTAGAAATAAACGGATTAAATCAGAGGAGAATTTAGAGTAATCAAGTGACGAGGTTTTAGTTTTTTTGAAGAAAAAACTAAAACCTCGTCTCCGAAACGTTCACCTTGAATCCATCCGTTTTATTCTCTAATCCGTTGTACTTAATATCGTACCTGAGTAGTTACGCTATTTTTTTTGTATTTCACCAAAACGAAAAACGCTATACATATTCTCCCATTTCATCAAGGACTTTTTGCCTTCTTCTTCCCAAGGTTTAACCTCGCTCGGTGTATGGCAAGGCGTACAGTCTTTGAGAAAGTTTTGATGACAAGTTAAACAACTTGAAATCCCCATTTTTGCTAACATAATATGGCGTTCCAATCCAATCCCGGCGGGTTTGACAAAATCCTGAGTATGGCTGTCAGGCAAAGAATTATGACAATCCAAACAATCTTTTTGTTTATGACAGGTGGAACAACTTTGAGCGGACGAATGTTTGCCATGCGTATATTGCCGAAATTGTTCCGTATGATATTTAGAGGGCGGAATGCTTAAACCCAGTTTCACCTTATCTACATACTCATGTTCAGAATGACACTCTAAACATTCCCCATCATACCGCCATTTATGTACATCATGCTCAAGATAGTTATTGGCAACCGTCAGAGCAACAATGATGATAATGGCAATAGGCATTATTGCTTTAATGTATTTATTGATCATGATTTGACTTCTCCAAAATATAGATATTCAGAAAAATAACTTCACACGATAACCTGTCAGGTCTTGAATACCTGACAGGTTTTTTGAAATTATTTACCTAAAAGTCTATACATCTAAAACCAATATCAAAAGAGCGATATTCGGGTTCTCGTTTGAGGTGACTTTTAATACTAACTCCACTGGGGCTGCTATTAGAACTCCCACCAACGACAAACTGATCAGCCGTCCATTCAGCAACATTTCCCGCCATATTTAACGCGCCTGATGGTGATGCCCCTTCTTTAAAGGAATCAACAGGTGCTGAATAAATATAACCATCATTCTCTCCCCATTTTTCACCACCCGTATTGGCTTTAGAATAATCCCATTCATTACCCCAAGGCCAAACTCTATTCTCTTTCGCGCCAGCAAATTGCATCCATTCTTGTCTGCTGGGTAATCTTTTTCCCTTCCATTCACAATAGGCTTTAGCGACAGACCAATCTACCCCAACAACGGGATGGTTGGGTTTAGTAAAAGTCTCCTTATTGAATGGGGCTAATTTTGCCGCCACCGAATGAATGAAAAATTCTGAACGGTATTCTTTCCAGTATTTCGGTTGCTTATAATCAGGATTTGCGACTTGAAAAGCCTTATATTCCTCATTACTCACTTCCGTTTTATCAATAACCGTTTCCGCAATAGATGGATGTGCAAAAGCAAAAATCCATAATCCTAGACATAGATTTTTAATCATTATTTTTTTCCTGTACCGTTGTTCCAAGCAGAAGATTTGTGGACTTCACCATTTGCATCAACAATTAATGCTTCAATATCGGCTCGTTTTTCGACCCATTTTAGTCCTTCTCTGACTCCCATCACATAGACGGCTGTGGCATAGACATCTGCCAAAGTCGGGTCTTGCGTTATAATGGTGACACTTTGGATATCATTGGCTGGTTTTCCAGTTCTTGGATCTAAAATATGTCCATAGCGTTTACCATCTCTCATTATATAGCGTTTACTATCGCTAGAGGTTGCGACGGACATGTTCGCCGCCAAAAAATGTTCAATACTTCTTCCCTCCCAACGTGGATTTTCAATGCTTATCTTCCAAGCCCCCGTTGATTTTTTACCCAGTAAATAAGTATCGCCACCTGCACTGATGGCGGCATTTTTAATGCCCATTTCTTGCATAACCTTAATGGCAATACTCGCTGCATAGCCTTTCGCTATGCCGCCCATGTTAATCCTCATATTTTCTGGAATTTTTGCCAGTGATCGCGCTTCATCTATTTCAATTTGACTGGCATTGACGAATTGCAACTTTTCTTGAATTTGTAAATCAGAGGGGATGGGTTTTGAGCTATCCCGAAAGGGATATAAATCCCAAACTGCTCCGATAGTGATATCAAAAGCACCCTGGGTTTCCTGATGGACAATTTTAGCCACTTTTAATAAGTGCAGGGTATGTTGACTGACTTTAACAAAGTTCCCAACTTGTTGATTTAACAGATAAACTTCACTTTCTGGTTTCCATGAACTAACAAGGGCTTCCACTTGCCGAATTGCTTCGGTTGCTTTTTTTATCGCCTCAATGACGGTTTTTTTGTCACCTTCAGCAATAAAAACAAATTGCGTTCCCATTAATACCGCTTCACGTTTGACTAAACCATTTTCATCATGGCTGTATAATGGTGAAACAATTTTCACCTCTTTTGTATTTTTAGCCGTTTGTTTTTCTACCGTTTTTTCATCAATAACAAAACCATAAATTAACGCAACAGCTACGACAATTAGAAATATCGTCCATTTTTTCATATCATTTAATGCTCATCATAAAGTTTAATAAATCGTAACGACTAAGTACTGAAGCACAAATTTTCAGGTATTTTGTAGGTACTGAAGCATAAATTATCG
>JAGLHR010000662.1 GCA_023143415.1 Thiomargarita sp.
TGGTTGCCCTGAGTAGTTACAAATTTTTAAGCTGCAATTATACAGGATTTTTGGAGAAATATAATACAACGAATACGACGTTGGCTTCAATTAATAATTATTAATTATTAATTATTAATTAAAACAATCACCGTCTCAAAATAGCAATCCATCGCCACAGATTTAGCAGACTCGCCAATGAACTCGCCACATAAGTCAACGCGCAAGCCGTCAGAATTTTTCGCGCCGCCTTTTGATCTTTATTAGAAAGATATTCACCCTTCGCTAAAATCGGTAAAGCGCGTTTGAAACTGGCATCCCATTCAACAGGCAAAGTCATCAAATGAACCACCACCGACGCGCCTAAACTCGCCACGCCGCCCAAAAACATTAACACGCCAGCCGCAGGAATACGCGCTATAATCGTGATCACTGGTATCATTACCATTAAACCTGCTCCGATTTTTTCCGCGACTTGTGCAATGACAACTAATCGAGTGCGGGCTTGTAAAGGTTGATAACCTATCTTATCCTGGATGGCATGTCCGACTTCATGTGCTGCGGTTGCTATTGCTGTCAACGATTGACCTTCCCAGTTGGCTTGGCTGAGGCGCACTGTTTTTTCTCTGGGATCATAATGATCACCTGTTTCAGTGATTTCAACTTTGACATTTGACATATTGAGTTCATCCAATAAATGTTGTGCAAACTCACTCCCAGTGCCTGGAAAATCTTCGCGGTGCTTACTATATTTAGTCAATACTCGTTTAGCCCAAAATTGGGGAACAAAAATAATAGCGAGTAATAATAGTAGTAGTAGTAAAATAAGAAAAGGCATAAAAATCCCTCTCAAAGCTAATTATTTTAATAATTGATTAATTATTAATGGTGAATGGTGAATGCTTAATGGTGAATGGTGAATGATGAATGGTTTGAATAATTAATAATTCACCATTAATAATTCACCATTAATAATTCACCATTAGTTAGTATAATAAAACATGGACAACTAAAAAGGGTATCCAATGTTAGAAAATTATTTTCCTATCTTGTTGTTTATTATTATTGGTTTGGCGATAGGCCTGATTATGCCTATACTCGGTTTTTTTCTAGGCACGCGCCAACCTGATCCAGAAAAAAATTCGCCTTATGAATGTGGTTTTGAGGCTTTTGAAGATGCACGCATGAAATTTGATGTGCGTTATTACTTAATTGCTATTTTGTTTATTATCTTCGATCTTGAAATCGCATTTTTATTTCCCTGGGCAGTGGTATTCAAGGATATTGGGCTGTTTGGGTTTGTCGCTATGATGATATTTTTAGCGATTTTGGTGATTGGTTTTGCTTATGAATGGAAAAAGGGGGCGTTAGAATGGGAGTAGAAGGTATTCTGGAAAAAGGCTTTGTCACCACCTCGGCAGATGCCTTGATAAATTGGGCGCGTACAGGTTCTATGTGGCCAGTGACTTTTGGTTTAGCTTGTTGTGCGGTGGAAATGATGCACGCGGGTGCATCGCGTTATGATTTGGATCGCTTTGGCATTGTTTTTCGACCAAGCCCTCGTCAATCTGATGTGATGATCGTCGCGGGGACTTTGACTAATAAGATGGCGCCTGCCCTGCGTAAGGTGTATGATCAAATGCCAAATCCGCGCTGGGTGATTTCAATGGGTTCTTGTGCGAATGGGGGTGGCTATTATCATTACTCTTATTCTGTAGTGCGTGGCTGTGATCGGATTGTCCCGGTTGATATTTATATACCCGGTTGTCCGCCTACGCCAGAGGCTTTACTTTATGGCATTTTGCAATTGCAACAGAAAATTAAACGGACTGATACGATTGCGCGTGTGAGCTAGGAGGGTTTGGTTTTTTTCTGGAGTACAACGCTTCAGCTTTGGCGACTTAATACGATTCCAAAGCTAAAGTGTTGGACTCCAAGAAACATCCAAAGCTAAAGTGTTGGACTCCAAAAAAACACCCAAAGCGAAAGCGTTGGACTCCTATTCCAAAGCGAAAGCGTTGGACTCCTATTCCAAAGCTAAAGCGTTGGACTCCAAAATAACACCAAAATTTTAACTCTTAATTCGCATTGTTAGTCGAGTTCGTCAATCCATTGAATCTCTTTTCAATTGGATTCAAGAAAAAACTCACATTCAAGTCGCTTCTAAAGTTCGTTCTTCTAAAGGTCTAATGGTGCATATCTTCGGCAGACTCGTAGCTATGTTTTTATTGGCTTTTAACTCTTAATTCGCATACTTATAATGATTTAATTTTGTCTCGCCAACGACGATTCAAGAGAAAAACATTAAGAATGATTGGACTGACAGAAAAGGTAGATGCAAAAGTCAGACGAGACGTATTTGAGAGAATTAACACCGGAATTGATCATAGAACTCCTATTTAAAAAAAATACTACAAAACATTGGGCAATACATTAAACCTTCCGCCTATCGAAAGTCCAATGAAACTTAATGTTCATAAGACTACAAAATGATATTCAAAATAGAGATTTCAGAATCATTGTGGTTAGTCATGCTGATTTCTCAATTAGACAGGATGTATTTAATAGAATTAATACCAGCAGCGAGAAATTAACCAATAGTGAAATCCGGAAGAATAAAAAAGGACAGTCTGCATTATGAAAAGGACTCAACTTGATTTTGATAAAAGATGAAGATAAAAAAATAAGCGCAATCACCGGGCTCATGGAGATTTTACTTTTTCTCAAATAGGAAGAGAATTTACAGTCGGAGAATTAGAAAACTTTAAGGATGAAACACTGGATTTTCTATCTGATGTGATTGATAAGATTGAAAAATTTATTGTTGATAAACACTATGTGAATTTGGAGACTTAAAATGATTTTAAAAGCAATTAAATATTGTAAAAACAAAGGTGAAAAAAATGAATGGAGTATTAGAAGTAATCCAGTCGATAATGAATGGTTGGATTTAAATCCAATTAATTTGATTGTGGGTAGAAACGCTTCTGGAAAAACTAAAACCATACAAATTATCCGTGAAATTGCTGATTTATTAGGTGGCGATACTAAGCTCTCGGAATTAATTTATGCGACTTCCACTTATGAACTTCGGTTTGAAAATGGAAATGACAAAGTAGAGTATTTTTTGGATTTTGAAAACAGTAGAGTCATTCAAGAAACGCTCAAAATTAATGGAATTGAGAAGTTGAATCGGGCTAAAGGCGAGTTATTTTACGAAGAAATTGGTAAAAATCTCTCTTTCGAGACTGGTAAAGGTTCGTTAGCTTTATCAAGACGAGATTCAAAGCAACAACCCTTTTTTGAAAACCTTTACAGATGGGGAAAAAATATCACTCATTATAAATTTGGGGATAAACTGGGTAAAAATTCCGTTGTTACAGATGCTAACAGAGCCTCTTCAGAAAAAGTGGATTTAAAAGATGGGAATGATGTTTGCAAAATTTTTATAAAAGGTCAGAATAATCTTGGTGAAGAATTCATTCATTTCATTATTGATGATATGGATAAAATCGGTTATTCAATATCTCGCATAGATATTGAACCTTTCGTATTGAAATCTGAACCATTTGGTTTTGTTTTAAATGTTCAAGAGACAGAATTAAAGGATGTAACCAACCAATTAGACATGTCACAAGGCATGTTTAGAGCTTTCTCATTATTAATCCAACTGAATTATTCTCTTTTAGCCAAAATTCCAAGCTGCATCCTGATTGATGATATTGGTGAAGGTTTAGATAATGAGAGATCAAAAGCCTTAATTGATTTGATTATTGAAAAGGTTAAAGGTTTTTCTGTGCAACTTATCATGACGACGAATGACAGGTTTGTTATGAATAAAGTTCCACTAGAATATTGGTCTGTCATTAAGAGAGAAGGAAACAAGGCCATTTTTTATAACTATGAAAATTCACAGCAAACTTTTGATGATTTTGCATTTACAGGATTAAATAATTTTGATTTTTATACCTCTGAATTTTTTATTCATGGTTTTGAAGATTATGTAAAAGATGTTATCTAATGAAAAAAATCGCCATTTTTGTTGAAGGAGAAACAGAACTTGAATTTGTGAGTAAACTTCTAAAAGAGGTTATTGGAGAAAAAAATATATCTATAGATGCTTACAAACGTATTGGTGGTAAAAAAACGGAAAGAGTCGATTTGCTATTATCAAAATCTTCTATAACTGATGCAACAAAGTATTATGCCACTATTTATGTTAGTAGCACAGATGGTCGAGTTGTTAGCGATATTATAGAATATTGTCAAAATCTTAAAAAAGAACCTAAGAATAGTTTCAATCAAATTATTGGGTTAAGAGATTTACGCGGTGAGCAAAATGGTAGGAAAATGAATTTAACTGATTTGCCAAAGTTAGAATTAGCTTCTAAAGTGGTTGAACAACATTGTTCTCCTTTACCAACTCATATTGTGATCGCGGTAATGGAAATTGAAACTTGGTTTTTAGCTGAGATAAATCATTATGCTTGTATTGATGCAAAATTAACCAAAACTCAAATTCTTTCCGAAATTGATAATCTTGGATTTAATCCTTACACTGATGATTTAACTTTAAGGCTTGAACCAGCAGAAGACTTGAAAAAACTATATCAAATTGTTGGTAAATCCTACAGTAAAAAACGGGAGCATCGGGAAAGAACAATTGAATGTCTTGATTATGCCAATATTTACATTAATCTTAAAAATCAAATTGTTAAACTCAAGGAACTGGTGATAGAAATTGATAAATTCTTTAATTAATTGGTAACTACTCAGCTGTTGTTAGCCTTGAAATCAATTTCAAGGCTAAAAGCCAAAGCAGGCTAAAGCCAGCTAAACAACTCA
>JAGLHR010000663.1 GCA_023143415.1 Thiomargarita sp.
TTTGATATTTAAGCGAAATAATCCAAATCTGAAGGATTCGAGGTTTTAGTTTTTTGAAAAAAAACTAAAACCTCGAAATGATGAATGGTAATGCAAAATGTGGCATTTTGGGAACGAGAGTAAGCGTAGCCCACCAACACGATATGGATGATTAATGGAATGGTGGGCAAGCGGGCAGATAAATCGTCGCGAAAGTCAAATCTCGTGCCGCCCGCTTACCCACCCTACCTGTCTGAGTAGTTACACCAATTATTGATTACACTCCGGCAAATTATTTTCGCAGGCTAATTGATTGGCAACAGCCCGCAAACCATTCACCACTTCCTGAATATTTTCCGGATAGACACAATATTGAATCGCACCAACCACATTGGCAGGAACCCACCCCAAATCTTTCGCACCATTATACCAACTCGCTTGACAGGCATGGCGAATTTGGAAAAAGCCCTCTATCGCATTTTGATAAGAACCCGGCGCAAATTGAGTCGCATCATACTGGGTCCCATCAGAATGAGAAAATACCCCCGACGGTTGAAACCGCAACGGATTGTGCCAAAGATTGCCGTCATCAGCACGGAATCTGTCGATAGGAATGTAGGCACAATCGCCATCGGTAAGTGCCTCTGGCAAATATGACCAAGTACAGCCCTCCGCACCACAGACTTGCGTTGAGGTAGGCGGACTACAATGGGGCTGAACAACGGTTGGACCGGTTGAAATATTGAGATAAGCATCGTCAAAAGCTGGATAATTTTCACCTTGAAGAATGTACGTAAGGGTTCTTGTCCCGGCAGGTATTGATTCAACGGTTAATTGTTTTTCTTTCCAAGTGCCATCTGAACAAGCAACATCACCGGTGGTTTGTGCATCCAAAAAACCCGCATCACCAAAGAACTTGACGGTCAATCGACATGTACAACGATCATAGTAGGTATTTGCCCAGATTCCCATCTTGAGTGCTGCGTTTCCAGCATCAATGGCAGACGCATATTTAGAAACATCAAGTTCTTGTTCTACTCTTAAAGAGTAGTAGTTACTATCATAATAGAAAAAGGACACTCCAGTATGGGGATAGATATATTCGTTTCCCGATTCATATTCGTTTGTTACATCAAAACGACCATTAACAACATTCCAACCTGAATTATCTCCCATTTCCGCCCCAGGATTAGCCAAAAGATTTTCTGACCATTCAGCAAACGTTGGTGTAACAGACATCAACGTGATACCACTCGCCAGTAGCGTTGTTGTCAATTTTGTCATCTTATTCTCCTCTATCGTTTTTCAACGAGTGTATGGGGAAACCTCCTTTTCAAAACCTTGGAGGTTTTTTCTATCCCCCTACACTCGCTGTCTAACTATACGCTTGTCCCTCATTATTTTATGAAGGCATTTTTAGGGAATATACCCCTGTTTTCTATATATGGAGGTCAATATTTTAATATCAACCCCTTTTTGAAAAAAATTTTTGAGGGGTCGATGAAGTATGATGATTAACGGCGGTGGCCGACTTTTTATGCCATCAAATTGATTATAAATTGTTAAATCATAATTCGATTTAGAATTTAGAATATTGATATGACTAAAAACGGTTAAAGCATCGCCTCGAAAAACTTAACCTCAAAAAAAATTTCAAGTCAACGCCATTCTACCTGAAAAAATGAAGATGACAATTATCCAAAATGTTTAGTCCGTTGTTAGAGATTGAAAAATAAGGATTTTTTTAGAAAAAAAAGGCTCATTTCATCAAGATAAACAAAATGGATTATCATGACTTGACCATTTTGTTTAGTGTTACTCGATCATCAAGTTTTTCGTCTGACAACAGTTAACTACAAGGATTGTATATAAGAAGGGATTGGATCGAGGTTATGCTCGTTTTTTTAATCCCTTCTTATATACAATCCTTGTAGTTAACTGTTGTCAGACAAAAAACTAGGTGGGCAACGTCTTTTTTCTCGTTTCTTGTTCCCAAATTCTATTTGGGAATGCCTTTTGCAACGCAGAGCGTCCTTGAATGGATTTCCAAACAGAGTTTGGGAACCAGAATAAAAACGCTCAAAGCTAAAGCGTTGAACTCCTATCAACGCCCAAAGCTAAAGCGTTGGACTCCAAAATTTCAACTTTTAATTCGCCTCTATAATCCGCCCATACACATATATTTGATTTCCAGAAAATCATCAATGCCATATTTAGAGCCTTCTCGCCCTATTCCAGACTCCTTCACGCCCCCAAACGGTGCCACTTCTGTGGAAATAATGCCTTCATTAATACCAACCATACCATATTCTAAGGCTTCCGCGACTCGCCAAGCCCGCCCCAAATCGCGGCTGTAGAAATAGGCGGCTAATCCAAAGGGCGTATCATTTGCTAATGCAATCGCCTCTTCTTCTGTTTTAAAACGAAAGAGTGGCGCGACGGGACCAAATGTTTCTTCACCAGCGATCCGCATATCAGGTGTCACATCGGTTAAAATAGTCGGCTGAAAAAATGTGCCGCCCAATGTATGACGCTTTCCACCACAAACGATTTTGGCACCTTGAGAGATCGCATTATTGATATGCTCTTCAACTTTTTCAACGGCGGACATATTAATAAGAGGACCTTGTTGTGTTTCCCCTTTCAACCCATCTCCGACTTTCAGTTGATTAACAGCGTCTGCCAATTTAGCCGCAAATTCATCATAAACGCCCTCTTGAACCAATAGGCGATTAGCACAAACGCAAGTTTGCCCTGTATTGCGATATTTAGAAGCGATTGCGCCGACAACGGCGGCATCCAAATTCGCATCATCAAATACAATAAAGGGCGCGTTGCCACCTAATTCTAAAGAAACCTTCTTGACTGTATCGGCACATTGTGCCATAAGTAATTTACCGATACTGGTGGAGCCAGTAAAAGATAACTTTTTCACCAAGGGATTAGTGGCTAATTCTGCCCCAATCGTTTTAGCATTTCCTGTGACAATATTAATGACTCCTTTAGGAAATCCTGCCCTTTCCGCTAACTCTGCTAATGCCAATGCTGAAAAGGGAGTGCTTTTTGCCGGTTTGACGACGACGGTGCAGCCCACCGCTAAAGCGGGCGCAATTTTACGGGTAATCATGGCATTCGGAAAGTTCCATGGCGTAATCGCCGCGACTACGCCTATCGGCTGCTTAATGACTACAATACGTCGCCCTGGCATCGGTTCAGGAATGACATCACCATAAACACGCTTGGCTTCTTCAGCGAACCATTCAATAAAAGAGGCACCATAAGCAATCTCGCCCTGCGATTCCGCTAAGGGCTTGCCCTGTTCCGCCGTCATTAATATGGCTAAGTCTTTCTGATTTTCCAGAATCAAGTTAAACCATCGGCGCATAATAGCAGCACGTTCTTTAGCCAATTTATTGCGCCATTCTGGCATTGCGGCATGAGCAGCGGCGATAGCCTTATTTGTTTCACTTTGCCCCATATTGGGTATCGTGCCAAGCACAGAATTATCTGCGGGATTTGTGACTTCAATAGTCGTTTTGGCATCAAGCCATTGACTATTAATATAAGCTTGTTGATGAAATAAAGAAGGATCGGTTAATTGCATGATTTTATTTCCTATCAGTTAGAACGTACAAAGCTAAAGCGTTGTTACTCCAATAACTACCGACGCGCACCACCAATGCCATTAAGTTAAGCCAGGGCGAACACGCAGGATTCGAGGCTAACGTTTTTCTTCAAAAAACGTTAGCCTCGAATGCCATTACAGCCCCTGAATACGTTGTTGTTGGTAGGGGCTGACCTGGGGTGATGAAAATGTTGCCGATGTTCTTAAAAGTTGATCCCGTTTTTGTTCCCTGCATTTTGTAAATGACTGATTCTAAAATAAAAAAAATGAGTGGAACAAAAACGGGATCACACTCGGCAACTCTGTTTGTGACATTTTCATCACCCCAGGGCTGACCTGTGTGTCTGCCCTTAACTTAATCGCATTGAGGCAAGATGGTGGGCAAGAAAAGTTTGTAGGGTGGGCAACGTGGTTGCCCACCGAGATGCTAGGCAAGATGGTGGGCAAGAAAAGGACCTTGCCCACCCTACTTATTTCGGAAGTTATTAAAGCTTCATTCCTTAATTAACGTAGAACTTCACCCTCATTTAAAATGGTAATTTCCACCCGACGATTTTGTTGACGACCTGTCTCACTACTATTACTTGCCATAGGGCGACTCTTACCAAATCCCTTTGCCAGCATTCGATTAGAAGCGATTCCACGTTCCATCAAAGCAAAACGCACTGAATTAGCACGCCGTTGGGATAAACCCAGATTATACGTTTCGCTGCCACGATTATCCGTATGTCCCTCAATTAATGCTTTACGCCTCGGATTTTGTTTAAGAAACGCAGACACAGATTCAATATGACGTTGTGTTCCAGACAATAACTCCGCCTTAGCGGTTTCAAATAAAACATCACCCAAAGTGACTACCAAACCACGCGGCGTTTGTTTACCTTTCAAAGCAGCCAATTGTTTTTGCAATTGCTGAGTTCTCGCCTGTTCAGTCAGCAATTGATTCTGGCTTCTCCTCATTTGTAGAGCGGTTATTTCCAGTTCACGCGATTTTGTTGCCAATTCACGCGATTTCACCGCGACTTGCCGTTCACGCGCATCAATTAATACGTGAGATTTTTCTTGAACTTGATCGTCTCTTTGAGCATCAGCCGCTTTACGTTCTGCAACAGCGACAGCGATGTGACTCTGCTTTTCTGCCAAATAGGCTAAATGAGTCATTTCCTCAGCATTCACAGCACTTTCAGCTTTTTTTAAAGCCAGTTCTGCATCATACATCGCCTCCACATTTGCTGTATGGGAATGACCTTTTGCCTCAGCGTAAGCAGTACGGGCATCTTTAAGGATAATCTCCTTTTCTGGCACGCCGCCACAACCCGCAAGTAACCCGCCACTTGTCATTATGACTGCCAATGTTTTGACAGTTCGATTAATACTTATCATCACTTATTCCTCATAGTCAGTTTGAATCAGTTATTATCGACGGGTTTCTTGACGAAGCGTTTCAATACTTTCACGCATTTGTTTAGCAGCCTGACGCGCCGTTTCAGATTCCGCCTTCGTTTCTGCCAACGTGGCATCAAGCAACGCTTTTTCAGCAAAACGTCTTGCCTTTTCAAGCTCTTCAGTCTTCATAGCCGCTTTTGCCTTTTGTAAATTATCTTCAGCTTGACGCAGCTCAATAGGCGCAAGTGTTTTAGCATTGCTGTCTTGCGCTCGACTTATCGCCAATTCAGCATTAGCGATTTTTTCTGTAGGCGGTTTGACTGCACTACATCCACTTATTAATAGGATGCCACCCAATACACTTAAAGAATAGATAACAACTCTTTTTGCTATCATATAAATCCTCCAGTTAGTAAAAATTATGTTCATTCTGTAATATGCCTAAAATATCCTATAATGATTGGATTTATAAGGAAACCACAGAAAAATTGACTCATTATCTCATAAAATGGTGAATGGTTAATGGTTTCGAGGTTTGAGTTTTTTTTCAAAAAACTCAAACCTCGAATGGTGAATGATGAATGGTGAATGTTTAATGGTGAATGGTTTGAATCATTCATAATTCAAGGCTAAAGTTTTTTTAAAGAAAAAACTTTAGCCTTGAAACCATTCATAATTCACCATTCACCATTAAACACTTTTTGTTATTTTTAATACGATTTAATTATTATATTTAACATTTTTCTAAAAAAAATTTTATGCACACAACTACTGAAGAAATAGAACGTCAACCTGTACACCAATTTACTGAGCAAGCCTATTTTAACTATGCCATGTATGTCATTTTAGATCGTGCCCTGCCCCATCTCGGCGACGGTTTAAAACCTGTACAACGGCGCATTATCTATTCCATGTCAGATTTAGGGCTAAAAGCCAGTAGTAAATATAAAAAATCCGCACGAACGGTAGGTGATTGTTTTGTCAAAGGTGCATTAGTCCACACAGAAAATGGACTGATGCCTATTGAAGAACTCAAAATGGGTGATCAGGTATTACTCCCCAATGGGAGTTTAAGTGAGATTACTCAAACCTTTATCAATCCGCCAGCCCAAGTTATAGAAGTCCGTTTATCTAATGGCTACACCTTTACTGTCACGAAAGGACAACGATTTCGAGTCTTGCAAGAAGGTTTGATCATTGGTTGGGAAAAGGCAGAAAACCTTGAAGGTAAAACGGTACTCGTCTCTAATCCACGTTGTTTAGGAAAATCCCCTTCTCATCCAGAAGAAGAAACTCAAACACTCGCTTATATTATGGGTTTAACTACATACAAGCAAGTGCCGCGGTGGATTTTAAACGATAGGCGTTTATTTGCACCATTTATAGCTGGATTTACAGATGCCAATGGACATATTCGCATCAAATCAAAAATAGAGGTACAACTGGCTTCGACTTCAAGCGTATTAACCCAAATTCAAGCGATGTTAGCTGACAGTGGTATTCATGCTCATTATATTCTTAAAAATGAGAATCCAATAATACCCGAAACTAAACCTGACAGGTTTGGCTCATTATCGCTAACGGGCAATCATGCCTCACGTTTCTACGCGCTGGTGCAAGATTATCTCAAGGTGAGCAAACATCATGCGTTGAAAATAGAATGGGAAGGGCAATTAGAACAGGATATTTCTTCTCATCAAATTGAAGAATGGGGGATTTTAAATGAAAAAGTGGAATCGCCATTAGCAGAACACTTAAAAACGTTGATGGAAACTTACTCTCTTCTCAAAGTTGAAGCAGTCGTTAACCCCGATAAATTAGCAGAAACCTACGACATTCAAATAGCTGATGACAATCATGAGTTTATGGTACAAGGATGTGCTGTCCATAATTGCCTCGGCAGGTTCCATCCACACGGCGACATGGCGTGCTATGAAGCGATGGTACTCATGGCGCAACCTTTTTCTTATCGCTATCCCTTAATAGATGGGCAGGGCAATTGGGGATCAATAGATGATCCGAAATCTTTTGCCGCGATGCGCTATACTGAAGCGCGTTTAGCCGCGTATAGCGATTTACTTTTGAGCGAATTGGGGCAAGGCACTGTCGATTGGCAACCCAATTTTGATGCCACCTTGCAAGAACCTGTCTTATTTCCCGCTCGTTTACCCAACGTATTACTTAACGGTGCCAGTGGAATTGCTGTTGGTATGGCAACCGATATCCCACCGCATAATTTAGGAGAAGTCGCCGAAGCCTGTATTCACCTATTAAAAAAACCGCAAGCCAGCCTCGCAGACTTATGTGCTATTATACCCGCCCCCGATTATCCCACCGAAGCGGAAATTATCACACCCGCTACCGATTTATTAAAACTCTATGAAACCGGCAATGGTTCCATTCGGATGCGGGCGATTTATCTCCCGGAAAATGGTGATATTGTCATTAC
>JAGLHR010000664.1 GCA_023143415.1 Thiomargarita sp.
ATTTTCTGATCGAGCCGTTGCTCCAGTTTCTCAATAACAGACGTTTGTTTATCAATCGAATGATCAAGCTGTGCTATGATCTCATTGAAACGATGTTTCATTTCCATTTTGTTAGCAAAATGCGGGCGAGCGATATCCAGCATCGTTTCTAGGAAACTGTCATCATTATTTAGGAGTATCGGTAACTCTTTTAAAATCATTTCTCTGACTTGTTGTGTTTGCATATCAATTCCTCTTGATGAGATGTTCAAATGTGAATTAAGAGTTAAAATTGGAATTCGAGGTTTAAGTTTTTCTTCAAAAAACTTAAACCTCGAAAACGCTTCAGCTTTGGGCGTTTTTTGGACGGATTTACAAAGCTAAAGCATTCGAGGTTTGAGTTTTTCTTCAAAAAACTCAAACCTCGAATGTACTCCAAATCACAAAGCTAAAGCGTTGTACTCCAAAGTAACGCTAAAGCGTTGTACTCCAAACAACAAAGCTAAAGTGTTGTACTCCAATCTCTAGCTAATACGAATATTTCAAACAACCTTATTTTAACGCTTTAAGCAATGCCACCATAAAATCCCATATCATCCCAATACTCCCTATATGAATTTTTTCATCTGGAGAATGAGGATCTTTAATTGTTGGGCCAATGGATATCATATCCATACCAGGAACTTTATCTCCAATGATGCCACATTCCAGCCCCGCATGTATCGCCCTTACAGTAGGGGTTTTAGCAAACCACCTTTTATAAGCATCAAGACTTTTGGCTAACAACGACGAGTCCATATTAGGTTGCCATGCAGGATAACGTGTATCACTGTACGCTTTGCCACCCACTAATCGAGCCACCGCTTCGATGCGATGACTCAGGGCATCAATCTTTGAATCTATCGAACTCCTCTGACTGGTTAAAACTTTTAATTGCCCTTCATCAATGCTTATCAGGGCAAGATTATTGGAGGTTTCCACTAGCCCCTCAATATCTTGAGAGTTAGCAGCAACGCCATGAGGCAATACCATGAGAACATCAATCAGCTTTTGTGTGTCTTCTGATGTCACTGCCTGATTAAATCCATTGACTTCATTGACTTTAATAAACAAGTTAGGATCAGTGTTTTGGTATTCCGCCTTTAAGGTTTTTTCCACCGTCTGCACAAGCGTTTTTACGATTTGAATCTTATTCATTGGCACAAATACAAGGGCTTCAGAATCACGGGGAATGGCATTATGGGCAGTACCTCCACTGAGGTTGGCTAACCTAAGTTCCACTTGCGTTTGATGCAGTATTTGGATTAATATCTTAATGGCATTAGCCCTTTGGGCATTGATGTCAATACCAGAATGACCGCCCTTCATACCGCCAGCGTTGATTTTCATTAATTGATAATCGTTTGGCACGTCAGCCCATTTAAGGGGAACAGAAAGGTGTGTATTGATGCCGCCCGCGCAACCGATCATAAAACACCCTTCATCTTCAGAATCAATATTAATTAAAGTTCGTCCTTTGAAAAAACCCGCTTCTAGCGCACCTGCACCAATTAACCCCGTTTCTTCATCAACCGTAAAAAGTAATTCCAAGGGCGGATGTGAAATTGTTCTATCCAGAGCTAAAGTCATTGCCAGGGCAATCGCGATACCATTATCAGCACCCAAACTGGTTTTATCAGCCGTTAACCATTCCCCCTCTTTAACCAGTTTAATAGCGTCTTGAGTAAAATCATGATTAGAATCAGGCGTTTTCTCACAAACCATATCTAAATGCCCCTGAATAATAACAATAGGCGCGTTTTCATAGTCTGATGAAGCAGGCACTTCAATTAAGAGGTTCCCTATTTTATCGTTTTTTACTTCAAAATGGTTTTCTTGAGCCCAATTAATGAGCCAATGCCTAATGGCTTCTTCGTTACCAGAACAACGGGGAATCTGGTTAATCTGTTCAAACCACTTTAAAATGTCGTTGGTTTCTTTATGTTCATAAATCATTTATGTTGTTCTCCGATAGTGATGAATTTGCCCTCATTCTAACTAAATAATAATACACAATCATAAAAAAATTAACAAGAGCATGTCTGCCCTCGTAACTACAATCCGAAAAGACGTGATGTTTTGTAGGGGCAGACCTGCGTGTCTGCCCTCGTAACATGAGTTTTGCAAGAACCTCAAGAGAAGTTCTTAATTAAAACAGCCATCAACTCAACAACAGACAGATTGATTTAAAATTTTTCTCAAGCCGGATTTAGTACAACAGCTTAGAGAATAGAACAGATTGATAATGAAAAAACTTGATTCTCATAAATTTACCCTTATATGATAATAATCATACGTTTTAAGGAGTTTAAATAAAATGAATATGGAAAAACTGACTACTAAATTTCAACAAGCATTGACAGAAGCGCAAAGTCTTGCTGTGGGGCGTGATCACCGTTTTATTGAACCTGCACATGTTCTATTAGCACTGTTCAATCAAAGAGATAATAGTGTCAATCACTTACTGGCGCGTGCTGGTGCTAATCTGAATCAAATCCGTTCTGGATTGATAGAAGCGTTAGAACGCATTGATAAAGTCAGGGAACATCAGGGTGATGTTCATATTTCTAATGACTTAAATCGCTTCTTCAATCTCACAGATAAACTGGCACAACAGCGGAAAGATCAATATATTTCGAGCGAATTATTTATACTGGCTGCTCTAGAAGATAAAGGGTTTATCGGTGATTTACTGCGTAAAGCGGGTACGAATAAGGCTTTATTAGAACAAGCGATTGAAGAAATACGTGGTGGGCAAAAGGTTAATGATCCCAATGCCGAAGATCAACGCCAAGCCCTTGAAAAATACACGATTAATTTGACTGAACTGGCATTACAAGGAAAATTAGACCCGGTTATTGGGCGCGATGATGAAATTCGCCGCGTCGTGCAGGTATTACAGCGGCGCACGAAAAATAATCCGGTATTAATTGGACTACCAGGTACCGGAAAAACGGCTATCGTTGAAGGTTTGGCTCAACGCATCGTCAATGGTGAAGTGCCAGAGGGCGTAAAAAATAAATCATTATTGGCACTGGATATGGGTGGATTGATTGCGGGGGCTAAGTATCGTGGCGAATTTGAAGAACGGTTGAAGGCGGTGTTGAATGATTTAGCCAAACAAGAAGGGCAAATCATCTTATTTATAGATGAACTGCATACAATGGTTGGCGCAGGTAAAGCGGAAGGCGCGATGGATGCGGGTAATATGCTTAAACCTGCTTTAGCGCGGGGCGAGTTACATTGTGTCGGTGCAACGACGTTGGATGAGTACCGGAAATATCTTGAAAAAGACGCTGCCCTTGAACGGCGTTTCCAAAAAGTTCTAGTGGAAGAACCCAATGTTGAAGACAGCATTGCCATTTTACGTGGACTCAAAGAACGCTATGAAGTCCATCATGGTGTCAACATTACTGATCCAGCAATTGTCGCAGCGGCAACCTATTCGCATCGCTATATCACGGAGCGGAAATTGCCCGATAAAGCCATTGATTTAATTGATGAAGCGGCTAGTTGTATTCGTATGGAGATTGATTCCAAACCTGAACGTATTGATAGGCTGGATCGTCGTTTGATTCAGTTGAAAATTGAACACGAGGCTTTAAAAAAAGAGACTGATAAGGCTTCAAAACAGCGTCTTGAAAAAGTTGATAATGAAATCAATAAGTTAGAAAAAGAATTGGCCGATTTGAATGAATTATGGCGGGCTGAAAAAGCCAACGTTCAAGATGCCAGTAATATTAAAGAAGAACTGGAACAAGCCGGTTTAGCAATGGAAACGGCGAGTCGTGCTGGGGATTTAGAACGGATGGCCCAATTGCAATATGGACGCATTCCTACATTGGAAAAACAACTGGAAAATGCACTCCAAGAGGAATCACATCAAAAGATGCAATTGCTACGAAAAGCGGTAACAGAGGAGGATATTGCTGAAATCGTGTCTAAATGGACTGGCATTCCCGTGACTAAAATGTTGGAAGGGGAACGCGATAGATTGCTTCGTATGGAAGATGCTTTGCATCAACGTGTTGTGGGGCAAGAAGAGGCTGTGCAAACCGTTGCCAATGCGATTCGCCGCTCCCGTGCAGGCTTGGCGGATCCAAGCCGCCCTAATGGTTCATTTTTATTTTTTGGACCAACGGGGGTTGGTAAAACGGAATTATGCAAAGCACTCGCCTGTTTTTTGTTTGATACTGATGAGGCGATGGTTCGTATTGATATGTCTGAGTTTATGGAAAAACACGCTGTTGCTCGCCTCATTGGAGCGCCGCCCGGTTATGTGGGCTATGAAGAAGGCGGTTATTTGACAGAAGCCGTGCGCCGCCGTCCTTATTCTGTGATTTTGTTGGATGAGGTGGAAAAGGCGCATTCTGATATTTTTGGTGTGTTATTACAAGTATTAGATGATGGACGCTTAACCGATGGGCAAGGGCGAACGGTGGATTTTCGTAATACCGTGATTGTGATGACTTCTAATCTGGGTTCACAATTAATCCAAGAAATGGCGGGTGAAGAAAACTATGATGCGATGAAAACTGCTGTGATGAATATTGTTGTGCAGCATTTCAGCCCAGAATTTATCAACCGTGTTGATGATGTGGTGGTGTTTCATCCTCTTGGTCAAAATCAAATTCGCGTTATTGCAGATTTGCAAATTGATTATTTGCGGGAACGTTTGCTCTTACAAAATATGAATTTGGTTGTGAGTAATGCTGCTTTAACAGCGGTTGGAACAGCAGGTTTTGATCCCGTTTATGGGGCACGCCCATTAAAACGCGCTATTCGACAGAGCTTGGAAAATCCTTTAGCACAGGAAATTTTAGCGGGTAAATTTGTGGCAGGGGATACTATTGAAGTCGATTGGCGGGATGGAACAATGCAGTTTAAGAAGGGCTGAAAAACCTCAACTGTTGGCTTATTTCCAATTCTTGCTGAGAAACAAAGTTTCGAGGTTCAAGTTGGTAAAACAATTTGAATCTTGAATTGAGTTTTTTGTTACTATTCATGGCAACCACAAGGGATTGCCCCTACATCAGAAGATTTCCGTCTGTCTTCATAAGAATATTTCAGCCTA
>JAGLHR010000665.1 GCA_023143415.1 Thiomargarita sp.
ACTTTAGGCTGAAATATTCTTATGTCGAGTGACGAAAATATTCATCGGGCAACCCCTTGTGGTTGCCCTGAGTAGGGGCAACCCCTTGTGGTTGCCCTGAGTAGGGGCAATCCCTTGTGGTTGCCCTGAGTAGGGGCAATCCCTTGTGGTTGCCCTGAGTAGGGGCAATCCCTTGTGGTTGCCCTGAGTAGGGACAATCCCTTGTAGTTGCCCTGAGTCGTTACATTTTCCAAAGCTAAAGCGTTGAACTCCAAAATTATGACATTAATAAACGCTCACGCAAACGTTGTATTGCCGCCCGTACCTGACTGGGTGCAGTTCCTCCAAGATGATTACGGGCATTAACTGAGCCTTCTAATGTTAATATTTCATAGACTTCATCGTCAATCAGTGGCGAAAAGCGTTGAAAAGTGTCTAAACTCAAAGCGTCCAAATCACAGTTTGCTTCAATACAGTGATGCACTGCTTTACCAACAATTTCATGAGCTTCTCGAAAGGCTATCCCTTTGCGTACTAAATAATCGGCTAAATCAGTTGCAGTAGTAAAACCCGCTTTAGCAGCAATACGCATAGATTCACGTTGTACCTGTATCGTCGGTATCATGTCGGCAAATACGCGCAAACTGCCTTTCAATGTATCTATCGTGTCAAAAAGCGGTTCTTTATCTTCTTGGTTGTCTTTGTTATAGGCGAGTGGTTGCGATTTCATCAGAGTCAACAGGCTTATCAAATGCCCATAAACGCGCCCTGTTTTGCCCCGTACCAATTCTGGCACATCGGGATTTTTCTTCTGTGGCATGATGGAAGAGCCAGTACAAAAGGCATCGCTGAGTGTAATAAAGTGAAATTGCGCTGATAACCATAATACCAATTCTTCAGAAACACGCGATAGGTGCATCATCAGTATAGCGGCGAAACTTGTCAATTCAATCGCAAAATCCCGATCACTGACGGCATCCAGAGAATTTTCTGCAATGCTATCAAAGCCTAATAATTGTGCGGTGTAGTGGCGATCAATCGGATAACTTGTGCCAGCAAGGGCGGCTGCACCGAGGGGCATTGTATTAACTCGCTTGCGACAGTCTTGTAAACGCGCTCTGTCACGCATTAACATTTCACACCAGGCTAATAGATGATGTCCAAAAGTAATGGGCTGTGCATTTTGTAAATGGGTAAAGCCGGGCATTATCGTATCAGCTTCACGCTCTGCGACATCAGTTAAAGCGGTGAGTAGGCGCGTTAATTCGGTATCAATCAGATCAATTTCATGGCGCAAGTAGAGACGAATATCCGTTGCAATTTGATCATTTCTGGAACGCCCAGTGTGTAATTTTTTGCCGACGACTCCTATTTTTTGTGTCAATTGCGTTTCGATGTTCATGTGGACATCTTCTAATGCCACTGACCAATTAAATTCGTCCCGCGCAATTTCTTCTTTAATTTCGGTTAGCCCTTCAAGAATTTGTTTATATTCTGTCTCGCTCAAAACACCGACATGGGCTAACATACGCGCATGAGCGATTGAGCCTGTAATATCGTACTCGTATAAACGTTGATCAAAATTCACGGAGGCTGTAAACGCCTCAACAAAAGCATCAGTTGGGGCGGTAAAACGCCCACTCCAAGGTTTTTCTGTCATTTTATATTAATAATTATAGGAGCCTCTTGCAAAACTCGCTTTTTCGAGCTTAGATTAAGAAATCAAGGCTAAAGTTTTTTTGAAGAAAAAACTTTAGCCTTGATTCGATTTTTTTGAAAAATCGGATTTCTTAAACCTCGTGTGTTCAGAGTTTTGCAAGAACCTTATAGAATAATCAGTTATAATAACCAATTTTGAGGTTAAAGTTTTTTCTTAATCTAAAGCTGATAACTAATGAATAGTTTATTCACCACACAACGCAGTTTTTTTGTACTCATCATCGTATCCTTCACGCTAGGAACAGGATATACGACTTTCAGTCTGCGAGAGATGAATATTGATGCACGAGGATTTGTTAATAGAACAATGTTAGGTTTATTGGCGGATTGGGATGATAATGATTTTTTAAGGCATACGAGCAATGATTTGCGGCAAAATCTGAAAGATGAGCAATTGCAGAAAATGAATATGGTTTTTACACGTTTAGGGGATTTATTAAATTATCATGGTGCTTCTGGGGGATTATTTCGCTCTAGCAATAATTGGTGGTATATCAATCCCCGCTATAAGGTACATGGCAGTTTTCAGGGCGGATACTTTGTGGCGACTATTACGCTTATTAAACAGGAAGGAAAATGGGTTATTGGGCGAATTAGCTACAAATATAGTTTTTTTATCAATGATCGCCATTCTGGCTCATTGAATTTGGTTTAATTAATGGTTTCGAGGTTTCCGTTTTTTGAAGAAAAACGGAAACCTCGAATGGTGAATTATGAATGGTGAATTATAAATTATTCAAACCATTCACCATTCACCATTAAGAAGTTAAAACTCCATTAGGAATGAGGATTTTATAAAATCCCAAACTAAGGAATGAGAACTTAATAAAACCC
>JAGLHR010000666.1 GCA_023143415.1 Thiomargarita sp.
AAAATTCTGATTCTGACAATAAAAAATGTCCTGTACAAAGAGTTTTTTTTCAAAAAAACTAAAACCTCGAATACCTAAGTTTTAAAAACCTGTCGGGTTTGAAGCAACGTTGTAGAAGTTATTTTGTTTTCGAGGTTTTCGTTTCTTGAAAAAAAACGAAAACCTCGAAACGTTCCTTATTTATTACAACCAAATAACATTCGAGGCGATTTTCTTTAAAAAATTTTAGTCTCGAAAGGAGTATGTCCATGCAACTTAATCTTTCTGGCCAGCACATTGAAATTACTGAAGCCTTGCGTAATTACGTTTCTAATAAGATGGAACGTTTAGAACGTCACTTTGATCATGTGACCCATGTACATGTTGTTCTCAGTGTAGAAAAATTGCGTCAAAAAGCTGAGGCGACTTTACACGTCAGCGGTGCGAACTTATTTGCTAATGCGGAGCATGAAGACATGTATGCTGCAATTGATGCGCTCACAGACAAATTGGATAGACAAATTAAGAAACATAAGGAAAAACTCCAAAACCACCATCAATCTGATGGAGGTATAAAAACCCATCAATCCATGGAATAGGTGTCCAGATAATCATTTTATTGACAAATATTAACATGTTAATAACTGATGTTACGCACTATGTTTCCAAGAGGTTTAAGAAATCTTTGAAAAAAAATCGGATTTCTAAGCGGCAAAACGATGTTTAAAAAATCCGATTTTTGAAAAAAAATCGGATTTCTAAGTTTGAATAGAATCGCTTTGCGTAACATCAGTTAATAAATGAATTAACATTTTAACGTAATTGCTCACCCCGGGTAGTAACATATAATATATTGATTTTAAAAGTAAAATTTTTTGCTAAAGCGAATTTTAAAAAGTGAAATGTCAATAAAATCAATAATTTGTAAATACTTTCAAAAATAGAACAATTTGTTTATTTAAAATAACTTGTAAATTCAATATGTTATGCTTATTTAGAGGGGAGAGCAATTACAATTTATTTTTGAATGCCTGAATAATCAATATGCAAATCTCAGATATTCTGACACCTGAACGGATGCTTTGTCATGTAGAGGTGACCAGTAAAAAACGTGTCCTTGAATACTTTAGCAAATTACTGGCGACTGATACTTTATCACTCACGAGCCACGAAATTCTTGATAGCCTGCTTGCGCGTGAACGATTAGGAAGTACTGGGCTTGAAAAAGGTGTTGCAATTCCCCATGCCAGAGTTGCTGAATGTCATGTTACTTTAGCGGCTTTTTTACAACTTGAAAAGGGTATTGACTTTGATGCGGCTGATAAACAGCCAGTTGATTTACTGTTTGCCTTGGTGGTGCCTGAAAATTCGACAGAAGAACATTTAAAAATTCTAGCCCAATTAGCTCAGATGTTTAGCTCAGACGAATTTTGTAAAAAACTACGAACTCTCGAAAAAGATCAAGACAAATTTAACCTATTAACTTGTTGGCAACCCCCACCTGATTTATTATGACTCGGTTTAGCGTTGATGATTTTTTTAAAAATCATGCCGATGATTTAGCATTAGTTTGGCTCGCAGGGCGTACAGGTAGTCATCGCGTCTTGTTGTTGAAAAAAGACCAAAAACTGGCAAATATCGGTTATTTTAACTTGATTCATCCTCATCAAATTCAAATTATTGGTAATGACGAACTGACTTATTTTGAGGGTATTACCAAAAAAAATTTTATTGATAGCCTCAAACAGTTATTTGAAAAAGATAATCTGACCTGTATTATTGTCGTTGACGCACTTTCTGTTCCCCAAGAACTCATTAAGTTCGCTGATGACTACCAAATTCCACTATTGACTTCTTTACTATCTGGCGAAGAGGTGATTAATTATCTGCATACCACTTTAGCCAGATTGCTTGCACAACGCACTACCCTACATGGCGTTTTTATGGACGTTCTTGGCATGGGTGTTTTGATTATGGGTGATAGTGGAACGGGAAAAAGTGAATTAGCATTAGAATTGGTCAGTAGAGGTCATCGCTTAGTAGCTGATGATGCGCCAGAATTTTCTTTGATGGAATTTCAGGAAATCAGAGGAACTTGTATTTTAGATATGAACGCCTTTTTAGAAGTGCGTGGTTTAGGAGTATTAAATGTACAAGCCCTCTTTGGCGATAGCGCAATTAAGAAGAGCAAAGATTTAAGCCTGATTGTACAACTGGAACATGCTACACCAGAACGTTTACAAAATATTGATCGTCTTCAAGGTGATTATCGTCTCCGCCAGATTTTGGGAGTTGAAATACCAGAAGTGGGTTTACCTGTGGCACCTGGACGTAATTTAGCAGTATTGCTTGAATGTGCAGTACGCAATTATAGTTTGAGACAGCATAGTTATAATGCAGCCGATGATTTTTGTGAACAACAACGGCAAGCCTTGTCTCAAAATGAAGATTGAAGAGTGATTTTCAACATATTTGAAAACGTTTCGAGGTTCAAGTGTTTTGAATAAAAATTTGAACCTCGAATTCATATTTTATATTAAATATTTTATAAATCAATAAGTTATATATTTATCTCTCTCAAATATGAATTTTTCAAAGCAATAAAATCAGTAATGACTCAGCCTTGAAATAAATCTCAAGATTAAAAGCGAACGGCTGAATAGTTACAATTAATGTTGAATCAGACCTGACAGGTTTTCGAGATTTTAGTTTTAAAAAAAAAACTAAAACCTCGAATGTGGTCGATTTTATTTCATGCACATTCCTAAACCACTCAGTCTGCTTTAGCAAACTTTAGCTTTCAGCCTTGAAATTGATTTGGGTGCGG
>JAGLHR010000667.1 GCA_023143415.1 Thiomargarita sp.
AGAATTTTCAGAATATTCAATTAAATTCAAAATCAATGAGTGATTTTGAAGTTTAAAAGGGCGAAAATTATCATAAATATAATAAAATCAATCGCTTAATGAATATCAATTCTGAAAATTCTCAAATTCTGAAAATTCTGATTCAAACTTTCCTTAATTATTCCCTCATTGTTTGAATCAGAATTTGAGAATTTGAGAATTTTCAGAATAAATACTCAATTAAATTCAAAATCAATGAGTGATTTTGAAGTTTAAAATGGCGAAAATTATCATAAATATAATAAAATCAATCGCTTAATGAATATCAATTCTGAAAATTCTCAAATTCTGAAAATTCTGATTCAAACTTTCTTTTAATGCCTCACTCATAAGTACAACGGATTTGAGAATAAAACGGATTAAATCAGAGGAAAACGACTTAGAGTATCAAGTGTCTCCGACATTTTTATTTTGAATCAATCCGTTTTATTCTCAAATCCGTTGTACTCAATATTGGATAATACCTGAGTCGTTAACCATTAATGAGAATAAAATATGAAGACACCTAATAGCAACGAATCCATAGACAAAATTAAAGCCGATCTCCGCCAATTAGAACAACAGCCTTTAGAAGGTTTAGCACAACCAAAAGCTTTAGCAAAGGCTTATGTTGAACTGAGTGACGAATATGAAAAGATAGGCACATTCACCACATTACCAGAAGCAGTCGCTGCTGGTGAGCAAGCGATTCACTACGCAGAACAATTGCCTTTAGAGGTGGATGAATATCGTGATGTACTAGCCAGTGTTTACATTAGAGTAGGCGACGCACAAAGCAACTTAGGCACCCCATCCGATTTGCAGCAAGCGATAGACTCATTCAACCAAGCCATCAAGCTGAGTCAAGAGTTACCCTTAGATAATCCTGAGTATCGCAACGATCTTGTTAAGGCTTATGGGAATCGTGGTTTAGCACAATGGAAGTTAGGCACCCCATCAGATTTGCAGCAAGCGATAGAGTCATACAACCAAGCCATCAAGCTGAGTCAAGAGTTATCCTTAGATAACCCTGAGTATCGCAACGCTCTTGCTAGTGCTTATATGAATCGTGGCAACGCACAATTGAAGTTAGGCACCCCATCAGATTTGCAGCAAGCGATAGAATCATACAACCAAGCCATCAAGCTTTGTCAAAAGTTACTTTTAGATAACCCTGAAAACCCTGAGTATTGTCATCTTCTTGCAGGTACTTACTGTAACCTTGGCCACGCGCAAAAAGACCTAAATAAACTGAAACAAGCCATAGAATCCTATAATCAAAGTCTTGCTATTAATGAATCACTCAATAAGCAGGTTTGGCAATATGTTGAATTTAGGGTCAATACATTAAGTGGAAAAGCATCAGCTTGCTTTCAACACGGTGATTTTGAAGAGGCTAACGAGGCTGCCGAAGAAGGACTGGAACTATTGCGGGATTTAGAAATCAGTGGCGTGTACGTTTTGCGATCCTTGCGTGAATGGTTGTTTGACTTCACTATTAACACTTATTTAGCAATGGGTCCTCACTTTCTCACCGAATTTCTGTTAGAACATTTGGAACCCAATAATAAAGGGGCAGCGCCACAATCGGAAGCCATGCACAATGCGGCTTTACACGCTTTACAACAACTGTATTTAATGGCAGCCCGAGGGCATCCAGAATGGTTATTCGATATCCAGCAAACGTTAACCCAATTAGCCCTCATTCGCGCACGTTATTTTATCGGCACCGCCACTGGGGCGCAGCTCATGGCGCAATATCACGAAGAAAATGCCAATGATATTAAGCGAGCTGAACAAGTCTTAACGGACTATACAAAACAATGCCCGACTGACGTGGAAGGGTATATCAACTTAGCCAAATTCTATCTGCGGCGACAACAAAACGCCACTGCGTCACAAATTTATGAAACAGCCATCAATACTATGGCGACCCATCTGCCTAAACGAGTCGATAATGAAACTTTACAATCCGTGACGGCGATGCTCATCAAATTAATTGATTTAGCCGCTGATGTCAAATTTGCGCCCGCCTTTGCACAGCCCGCTGATAGCGACAATGCCTGGAAACAGATGTTAAAGCATTTCAATCCAGCCATAATGTGGCTGGGAAAATGCCCTGATCGTTTACCAGAAAAGTTGCGCGAAGCGGTAGAACGGCAAATCACCCAAACCTTAGTGCCTCAGTTTCAACAGAAACAAGAAGAATGGTTTGAACAAAAAGACATGGCACTGTTTCAACAATGGCAAAAACAAGAACAAGCCAAACTCGCGCAAAAAGAACAATGGCTATTACAAGCGGCACAAGCATTGCCGAAAACCGTACAACAATTGATGGAAGCCCTCTTAAAAATGCAAGCGGACTTAGATCAATTAGAACTCACCTCCAATCCCGCCGAAATGAGTGACATTTTAGCGCGACGCATCCAAACCCTGATCCACCAACTACATGACAGCGAATTAACTGCCGAAATGGAAAAACTGGCAAAAACCTTAACCGATGTGTGGCCAATATTAGATGAAGCAGATCGTAAATTATTAGCCACCGCCCTAAATTGGTTAAATAATGACAATTTGCTGCGGTTTGCCGGCATCAGTTTAGGATTAGCCGTAGAGAAAAACTTACTCAAACGCTGTTTTTACCCATTCCGCGAACAATCAACCCCTACCCCAAAAAACGAGCCAGAAGGATTTGAAAAAAGCTTTTCAGACTTTTTTGAAAAGAAACGCGACTTAACGTTGGGGAGTATGGTAGGGATAATTGAGCAAGTCATTGTTAAGCAAAAACCGCGTGATCGTGATCACCCTGAAAATTCTCCCCTTGAAACCGCATTCTCACAGTATTTATCCCAACAACCCTGGGGAATTTATCTCTTAGAATCAAGCCGCGAAAAACGCAAAAAGCTAAAAAGCGGACTTTACCATACCAGAAATATACGCAACGATTGCGCTCATCCCAACAAAAACCCCTCTCGCCAAGAGATAGAAAAAATGCTAGAAAATGTCGTCACTGGAGAACAAGCGTTTTTTCGGTATTTTGTAGGCGCGTTTGTGTAAGATTTATTGGAGTCCAAACCTTCAGATTTGGAGTCCAAACCTTCAGATT
>JAGLHR010000668.1 GCA_023143415.1 Thiomargarita sp.
AAAAACTTGAACCTCGAATGGATTAGAGCGTGGTTGTACTTGCTTGAAATCCTTTTTTATATACAATCCATGTAGTTAGGCTTTGGCTTTAAAAAACACTTGCTCATCAAATTATATTATAGTTTTTCAAATAAATAATGATCGAGGCGAAAGTTTTTCTTCAAAAAACTTTCGCCTCGATCACACACCAAACCTGACAGGTTTCCAAAACCTGACAGGTTTTTAGAAGTGATTTATCTGAACCTCTATAGAATCGTTTTTTTCACTTTTATCAAAGGGAGGGGTGAGCAATTACGTGAATTTTAAAGTTTTTTAGAACGATTTTTTCGATCATTTCGTTGGTTTCATTGTTAATATAAGAAAATTAGAATATTCTAATTAACTAATATTAACATCAAGTTTAAAAAAATTGGTGTGATTATTGCTGTTAATAAAATTGAATGAATTTCAAAAGGCTTATGTGAAATTGAATACGCCTAAAGTATTAAAAAATTTAGCACTAATCTTATACGAATTTAATAAGGGCATCCTTTCAATAAGTAAGAAAAATTCATATCAACACTTAATCCACATTTTTCTAATATTATGTTTAATAAAAAATCGTCTGAGAAAACCCGCTCCCCGCGAATTTTGTTAGTTGATGATGATTCTGTCATACTAACTATGATAACTGCATGGCTGGAAGAAAAGGGCTACGAAATTAAGACAGAAGAAAGTGGTAGCGATGCAGTTAGAAACTTACCCACTTTTCAGCCTGATCTGGTCATCACGGATTTACGCATGGAAGACATGGACGGCATTGCCCTGCTTAATGAAATTCAAAAGTATAACTCTATTTTACCTGTGATTATGCTAAGTGGTACTGCCCATATTTCCGACGCGGTTTGTGCCACCCATCAAGGTGTCTTTGAGTTTTTAACTAAACCTGTTGAACCAGATGAATTATTTCGCTGTGTAAAGTCTGCTCTCAGTTTTATACGAACAAGCGAGATTGAAACTGAATTTGCCCCAGAAATTATCCACCAAAGCACTATTATGGCAAATTTGTTAAAATTGGCACAGCGTGTCGCCAAAACCCGTAGCAACGTATTTATTGGTGGTGCAACTGGCACAGGTAAAGAACTATTAGCTCACGCCATTCACCAAAACAGCAATCGTAGTGATGAAGTTTTTATGGCAATTAATTGCGGGGCATTATCTGAACAATTGTTAGAATCTGAGTTATTTGGACACGAAAAAGGCGCTTTTACAGGTGCAGTACGAAAAAATTTAGGGTTATTTCAAGCAGCCAATGGGGGAACATTGTTTTTAGATGAAATTGGTGATATGTCGCCTTCTTTACAAGTTAAACTCTTACGAGTATTACAAGATGGCAAAATCAAACCCGTTGGTGCCGTTCACAACATAGATGTTGATGTACGGATAATATCGGCAACACTTCAAGATTTAGAAATAATAGTAAAACGTGGCGAATTTCGGGAAGACTTATATTATAGACTCAATGTGATACCCTTATATATACCCACCTTAGCGGAACGTGGTGAAGATATACCATTATTAATAGATCATTTTTTGATTGAACAAGCAAAAAAAGAGAATGTAGAACCAATACGCTTTTCCACCGATGCTTTGGAATACATGAAATCATTACCTTGGCCAGGGAATGTACGACAACTGCAAAACGTTATAGAACATTGTTGTGTATTATCACCTTCTCCCTTGATTCCTGCATCATTGGTAAAACAGGCATTATCTGAAAGTGAAAATAAATTTCAAACGCTTGCACAAGCGCGTCAAGAATTTAACCGTTATTATTTAAACCGCGTATTGCGTATGGTTAGAGGTAACATCACAGACGCAGCTCATATTGCGGGATGTGAAAAAGATGAATTTAAACTTATGCTTGCAGAACATAAAATAAATCTATTGAATTTTTGCCAATGCACAGATAAAGATACCGCGCCCGAAGGCGACAGTATCTTTTTCCATTAAGAAGACTGCATAGCAAGAATACGAGCATTAAGGCGACTTTTATGGCGAGCCGCCTTATTTTTATGAATTAAACCCTTACCAACCATAACATCTATAACAGGCTCAGCAATTTTAAAAGCAGCTTGTGCTTCAACTTTATTACCAGCAGTGATTATATTAACCACTTTCTTTATAGAAGTACGCAATTTAGAACGCAGACTCATATTATGTTGACGATGCTTTTCAGCTTGACGAGCACGTTTTTTCGCTTGAGCAGAATTTGCCACAATATCACCTTTTAAAAATAATTTAGTATTAAAAACAGTTTCGAGTAAACATTATACTAAATTTGTCAAGAGCTAACAATTCTCGTTTTTCAAATAACTTCACCAACTTTCAAGAAACTGGGTTTTTAATATAAAAAAAATTAACACTGTTCCCAAGGCAATCCATGAAAACGCCACCCACCCAATGTGCTGCGATGATGCTCCACATCTAAAGCTCCTTCAAATCCTTCAGTGATATTATAAACATTGGTAAAACCATCCTTAACAAGGGTTTTTCCCGCTTCCAGAGAACGTCGTCCACTACGACAAATTAGTAGCACTGGCGCGGCATCTATTTGGTGTTCTTTATCTTCATAATCAGAAATAATGCCACCTAACATCACTTTTCGCACATCCGTCGCAAAACGTGGATTAATTTTCCAGTCAGGCTCGTCAATCCAAGCGACATGTATTGCACCTTTTGGATGTCCTATAAATAAGTATTCCATTTCTGCGCGTATATCAATGAACAATGCTTTGGGATTATCTTGTAACATTTGCCATGCGTCTTTAGGGCTAATAGGAATAATACCTGAATCGTTCATTATTTCATTCTTTTAAGAATTAGCGTTTATTGGAGTTCAACGCTTTAGCATCTTAAATCATTAACAAAAATTTCCCTATCCACTTTTCTTTTTTATCATCGTTCGTAACTTTCCAACAGGCTTGACTTGCTGTTTTTTCGACAAAAGTTCTACCTTGAGACGTACATTGCCCGCACTGACCACTTTAATATGAGTACCAACGGAACAATCAGGTCCTTCTACACACCAACTCCCATCATCAACATCAATTCTACCTATGCCATTAATAATAGCTTCGCTGACGTAATAAGTACGCCCGACTAATTCAGCACCGCGTCGGTTAAGAAAGGGTTCATCGTTACCCAGTGGATATTTACCGAGATACAAGCGTCCAACCAACACACTGACGATTGAAACCAGTCCTAAAATGATCACTTGATATTCCAGACTGAGCATAGGAAATAATAGTGTCAGAAAACCGATGATAGCTGCTGCGATAGCTGGCCATAAAAAAAATGAGCCGAAAGTGCCTAGTGCTAAAAATTCTAGTGTTAATAATGCCGCTGCCAGCATCCACCAGTGCCAATAACTAACTTGAATCATAAATTTATCATCCGATACTTTTTTTGATATATAAACGTACTCAGGGCAACCACAAGGGGGTGCAGCCTACATCAGAATATTTTCGTCCGTCTTCATAAGA
>JAGLHR010000669.1 GCA_023143415.1 Thiomargarita sp.
AGGTTTTCGTTTTTTGAAAAAAAAAACGAAAACCTCGAATGCAGCCTATAACAATATTCTGATGAAGACGGACGAAAATCTTCTGATGTAGGGGCAATCCCTTGTGGTTGCCCTGAGAATGGATTTCAATCAGCTATATCTGCCAGTATATTATTTCCGAAAAAAATTGGTTAATGCTTGTAAAAACGCCTGATTCTCATCAGGTGTACCCACCGTTACCCGTAAGCAGTTATCTAATAGGGGATGGCTACCCTGTAAGCATTTTATCAAAATCCCTTGTTTTTTCAAATGCTCAAATAGGGCTTGCGCGTTTGCCACACGAAATAGGATAAAATTAGTTTGGCTTGCCCAAGTTTGTACACTGTCAATAGCGTTGAGGCGTTCAAGTAAATCTGCTTTATCCGCCCTAATTTGTTGCGTTTGTTTTTCTAGCACCGCATAGTGTTGCAACGCAAAGACCGCACTGATTTGGGATAACACATTGATATTATAAGGTAAACGGGTTTTATCAATCTGTTCTAACCATTCGTATGGTCCCGCCAATAATCCCAATCGTAAGCCCGCAAGCCCTAACTTTGAGACGGTACGCATCACTAATAAATTAGGATATTCTCCCAAGCGTGACATAAACGTGTTATCGGTAAATGGCGCGTAGGCTTCATCAATGACAACAAGACCGGTACTGGTTTCGAGGATTGTTTCTATGTCTGATGTGGTAAAGGCATTGCCGGTAGGGTTATTGGGGTAAGCTAAAAAAATTAAAGCCGGTTGATGAGTTTCAATCGCCTCTAACATGGCAAACATATCCAGTTTAAAATCATTGGCATCCAAAGGTACACCGATATATTGCATACCAACGATTTGTGCAATGATACGATACATGACAAAGCTGGGTTCCGGTACTAATAATGTTCGTCCATTCCCGTTTAAGCTTAAAATTAACATTTGGATTAATTCATCAGAACCGTTGCCAAGGAGCACATCCATCTTATCAGGAATTTGCATTCGTTGTCGTAATTGCTGTTTGACTTCACGCGCTGTTGGATCTGGATAACGGTTTATGGCTGCTGTTTGTAGGGTTTGTAGCCATTTTTGAATCAGTTCTGGATCCAACTGATAGGGATTTTCCATCGCATCAAGTTTAATCGCATCTCCTGGATCAGGGACGTGATAGGCAGTCATTTTTTGAATTTCTGGACGTATCCAATTTTTGTAAGTATGATTCATATTTTGTTCGTGATGCGGTTTTAGTTTGTTGTTAGTATAAATCGATATGTGGTTTTAGACCTGACAGGTTTTTAAAACCTGTCAGGTCTGTTGTTAGTATAAATCGATATAGCGAACGGCGTTTTTGAAAATCATAGACCCCGTGATGAAAATCGATCCGTGCGCGATGTAGGTAAAACGTGATTGGGACCAGCACAATAATCGCCTAACGCTTCGGCAGTGTAACGTCCCATGAAAATTGCTCCAGCATAATATCTTTAGTCGTCAAGCGTTGTATTTCACCCATTTTAATTATTCTCTTGTTCATAGAATGACGATAAAGATTAGATACTTTTTATCCTTCATTGCATTAACTTTATCATTTAATTATTCTCCATACATTACCGTGATAATGCTTCTCAGTTGAGCAGCTTGAGTCTCAGAAAGTTGATCAATTTTTCTGATTAACCGTTGTTTACTGATAGCCCGTATTTGGTCAACAACAATTTCAGCCTTAATACCATCGCAATTCACTTCTAGGCGAGAACGCCATGTAGGATGAATAGTTGTAGTTAAAGGACAAATAACAATTGTTTCTAAATAACGGTTCATCTCATTCTGACTAACTACCACAACTGGGCGAGTTTTCTTAATTTCACCACCAATCGTCGGATTCAAATTAGCCAAATAAATTTCATATCTAAGGGGTATTGAACTCATTTTTATTCTAGTCCATCTAGTAATGTTTGGTCAAAATCGCTCCAATCTTCTTGTTCCTCTGCTATTGCTTTATAAGTTTCTTCATAAGAAAGTTTATTGTCATCCATGTTTCGCAATAAAATACCACGCTCAGTTTCTTCCAATAATAACCAATTGGTAAAACCATATTTTTGTAATATGAATTGAGGTAATCTTATACCTTTTGAATTACCTATAGTTACAAGTCTAGTGTTTCTGATGAATGTTTCCATAATTAAACCTTATGTCAATAGGGATAAATAAATATAAGTACCTGTGCATAATCTGGTATTTAGAATTCGAGATTTTAGTTTTTCTTCAAAAAACTCAAAAAACTCGGTTTCTGAGAATAAGTACTGAAGCATATCAGATATGATGGTATCCAACATTAACTTTGGTCGCGAGTCTTATGGTGACAGCCAAAGCTGAAGCGTTGGACTCCAAAAAGTTATGCTTCAGTTTTTTGTAACAGAGCAACCACAAGGGGGTGCAGCCTACATCAGAATATTTTCGTCAATCTTCATAAGAATATTGTTATAAAAACAATCCTTTATGGTTGCCCTGAGTAGCCCTGAGTAGTTACCTCAATTCAAGCATTAATCGTTTCCAAAATCTTGGAAATTTCTGCTTGATAAGCAGTATTAAGAATTTTGTTACTCAATGGTGCCAAGCCTTCTATAGAACTATTATTAATAATTTGTTTAATTTCCAAAAAGGCTTCAGGATTCACACTGAACGAGCGCAATCCTAGCCCCATCAATAGCCGAATATAACGGGTATCACTTGCCATTTCACCACACATACTGATGGGTTTTTCAGCTTTTTTTGCCGCATCAATACTCATTTTAATCAAACGCAAGACGGCAGGATGCAGAGGATCATAAAGATAGTTGACTGCTGCGTCTCCCCGATCAATGGCAAGGACATATTGAATTAAGTCGTTGGTACCTAAAGATAAAAAATCGACATGGGATGCGATTAAATCAGTACATAGGGCAATAGCAGGCACTTCCACCATCACACCATAAGGCATTTGGGGATCAAATTTGATTGATTGATGAAGTAATTCCGTTCTAATTTCATCAAGCATAAGACGAACTTGTATTATTTCATGAAGCCCACAGACCATGGGAATCATCATACGCACTTGACCTAGCGCAGAAGCACGCAAAATGGCTCGCAATTGTGGTTTGAATAGTTGGGGCTGTTTTAAGCAGAGACGAATAGCACGTAAGCCAAGTGCTGGGTTAGTGACTGATGATTTATGGTAGTGGCTATCAACCACTTGTTTATCAGCCCCAAGATCGACCGTGCGTATTGTGACAGAATCGCCTTTTAAAGCACGAATGACCCGGCTATAAACCTCAAAATGTTCTTCTTCATCAGGGGGAGAATGACGATTCATAAACAAGAATTCTGTCCGATATAAACCGATTTCTTTACCACCAACCCGTTCAACCGTTTCCATATCTTCAGGAAATTCAATATTGACTTGTAAGGTAATCGGCATTCCATCACGAGTGATGGTGGGAGAATTTTTTATTTTTGTTAAGGCGGCACGGTAACGTTTTGCCTCATACTGACGCATTCGGTAGTAACGTAAACTCCGAATATCAGGATTAACAAGTATCACGCCTTGTAAACCATCAACAATGACGGTATCATTAGATTTGATATAAGGACTAGCGCGATGCAGCCCGACAACAGCTGGAATCCCTAAACTACGTGCTAAAATGGCGGTATGCGATGTCGTTCCCCCGTATTCTGTTGCAAAAGCGAGAACTCCATGATGTTGCATCAGTGCAGTATCGGCTGGACTTAAATCATCTGCTAATATAATTGTGTTAACTAAACTTGATGTTTCAAAAGATTCCGGTGTATCAGGGGAACCACGCAAAATGCGTTGTATTCGAACCACGACTTGCTCAATATCATTTTTGCGTGAACTTAAATACGGATCATCCATTTGATCGAAAATCTGCACAATGCTGTCGCACTGCATTTTCAATGCCCATTCTGCATTGCATTGATGTTCATTCATTAAGTCTATTGGTACTCTTGTTAAAAGGGAATCCTCAAGCATTAACAAATGGGCATCAATAAAAACGGCAATATCGACGGTGGCATCTTTTGGCACTTTATCACGGATGTGTTGCAATTGTTGGCGAGCCATCGCTATAGCATTTTCAAAACGAGCGATTTCTTCCTCAAGAGCGTAATTGGGTAAGCAATATTCCGTGATTTCTACAGGTTCATGTTTGATGATATGAACTTTACCGATAGCAATGCCCTTAGATACCCCGATACCATGTAGGGTTAAACTCACTCTTCTTCTCCAAAACCGCTTTTTATTAAGTCACTTAATTTAGACATAGCGGATGTTTCATCATCCCCATTAACAAGCAATTCAATATCACTCCCCTTGCTTGCCGCCAACAACATAACACCCATGATACTTTTGCCATTGACTTCGCGCTGCTTACGTTTCACTTGAACAGCACTTTCAAAGGATGAGGCGAGTTTGACTAATTTTGTCGCTGCTCGTGCATGTAGTCCTAATTTGTTGACGATAGTAAGTGTTTGTTTTAACATCAGTTATCATCCATTGTCAGTGATGACTGAATTAACATCAAGTACTCCCTGACAAGCACCTGAAAGTGCTTTACTTGCCAGTGTGTCTAAATCAGCATCCGGGTAATTCATTATTTTAACCAACATAGAAAAATTGAGTCCTGCCACTATTCGTACACGATGATGTGGAATTAAATGACAAGCAATATTACATGGTGTCGCTCCAAAAAGATCAGTCAGTACTAATACACCATGTCCTTTATTTAAACTCTGATAAATTTTTTCCGCATGATAGCGAAATGCGATAGGCTCATTTTTATGACGGATGGGTAAAACTTTTACTGGCAAAGGCAAGGTACCCAACATTTTTTGCAAACTCTTTAATAAACTTGAGCCAATATCATCATGGGTAATCAATAAAACGCCTACGCTCATTTCAGTTAGTTCCATTCAGTTAATGGTGAATTGTTAGTTAATGGTGAATTGTTAGTTAATGGTGAATTATGAATGGTTTCGATTCGAGGCTAAAGTTTTTTTGAAGAAAAAACGCTTTGTACAGATTTACCCCTCGTTCCCAAGCTCTAGCTTGGGAACGCATTCAGGGACGCTCTGCGTCCCGCGACGCGGAGCGTCGCAACAGGCGTTCCCAAGCTGGAGCTTGGGAACGAGGGGCGAGGGGTAAATTCTGAAAATTCTGATTCTAA
>JAGLHR010000067.1 GCA_023143415.1 Thiomargarita sp.
GAACAAACTCACTTATCTTTCCCGTTTGCCCAATGGAAGAACTGTGATTTTACAAGCATTAAATGGGGCACCTTTGACTCTTTCATTACTGGCGAATCGCTTTGGTGTCGAGCAGATGTTAAAAACGACGCAAAGCACCCAATTTGTAATCTCTTTACTTTATTATTTGGGCATTTTGACATTGGATGGGCAAACCGAATTGGAAGAACTGCGTTTCAAAATCCCCAATTTGGTGGTGCGAGAACTTTATGTGGAACATCTTTTTGAGAAGCTGTTACCTGAAGATGTTGAACGCGAAACCATTCGTGAAATGGCGAAAGAGTTTTACCAAACAGGCGATTTGCAACCCATCTGTGATTTCATGGAACAGCGTTATTTTGAGGTGTTTGACAATCGTGATTACAAAACAGCAAATGAATTGACGATTAAAACGGCTTTTTTAACCGCGCTTTTTGATGATGTTTGGTATATAATGGATTCAGAAATGCCCTCACGACGGCGATATACGGATTTAACGATGATACTTCGCCCAGACTTTCGTCACTTGCCATTGCGTAATTTTCTTTTTGAATTCAAACACTTAAAATTATCGGATGTCAAATTAAGCGGCGCAGAAGTGAAAAAGTTGAGCCTGACAGAATTGGAAGCCCTTGAACCTGTTAAGGAAAAAAAGGCGGAAGCGGAGAAGCAATTGCTGGATTATCAAACCGATTTGGAATCAAAATATGGTGAGGCGTTAAAATTACAACTCATTAGTGTTGTGACGGTGGGATTTGAACGGGTTTTGTGGGAAACGGTGGTGTGAATGGTGATTTCTATTTCAAATGGTCAATATTTCAGATTGCTGACTTGTTTTAAAAACGGTTTAAGAGAGTATTAGGAGAACTAAAATATGTTGAAATTTCCTTATGGTATTTGCGATTTTTATCGTATTCAAACCAACCATTATTTTTACGTGGATCGTAGCCGTCATATTCGATTGATTGAAGAAGCCGGTGATCAACTGCTCTTCTTACGCCCCCGTCGATTTGGTAAAAGTTTGCTGTTATCAATGCTAGAAAATTACTACGATGTGGCAAAGGCTTCGGAATTTGATAAGTTGTTTGGGGAATTGGCGATTGGGCAAAATCCAACTCCAAAACATAATCAATATTTGGTGATGAAATGGGATTTTTCTAATATCAACGGTGAAGCACCGCAAATACAGCGGGTATTAAATCGTTATCTCAATCGCTGTATTCAAGATTTTGCGGAGAAATATCAAACATGGCTTCCTAAAGACATCCATATTGAACCAGAAGATGCTATTGATTCATTTCTTTCCCTTTTGAGCGCGGTACGACAAACCCCTTATCGGTTGTATCTGTTAATTGATGAATACGATAACTTTGCTAATGAAGTCATGATGGGAAGGGGTGAAATCAATCCAAAGCGTTATAAAGCTCTGCTGTCGGCAGACAGTTCACTGAAAACGTTTTTTAGAGCGGTGAAATCCGCGAGTAGTGGGCGAGGTTTGGAACGGGTTTTTATCACGGGTGTTTCTCCGGTTTTGATGAGTGATATAACCAGTGCTTACAATGTGGCTGAAGACATTTATTTAGAACCGGATTTTAATCACTTATGTGGTTTTAAAGAATCTGAACTGGCATCCGTTGTCACTCAAATCGTGGCAGAATGTTCACTCGCACCGGAAAAGGGGCAAGCGGCTTTAAACTTGATGCAAACGTTTTATAATGGCTACTGTTTTAGCGAAAGCGTGAATGAATTAGTCTATAATCCGACTTTAGCCCTTTATTTTCTGAAAAAATTTCAGCATGATTGCCAATTTCCACATCGGATGTTGGATAGCAATTTGACAATGGATTTGAACAAACTCACTTATCTTTCCCGTCTGCCCAATGGAAGGGCTGTGATTTTGCAAGCATTGAATGGGGCACCTTTGACTCTTTCATTACTGGCGAATCGCTTTGGCATCAATCAGATGTTAAAAATGACGCAAAGCACCCAATTTATTATCTCTTTACTTTATTATTTGGGCATTTTGACGTTGGATGGGCAAACCGAATTGGAAGAACTGCGTTTCAAAATCCCCAATTTGGTGGTGCGAGAACTTTATGTGGAACATCTTTTTGAGAAGCTGTTACCTGAAGATGTTGAACGCGAAACCATTCGTGAAATGGCGAAAGAGTTTTATCAAACCGGCGATTTACAACCGATTTGTGATTTCATGGAACAACGTTATTTTGAGGTGTTTGACAATCGTGATTACAAGACGGCAAATGAATTAACGATTAAAACGGCTTTTTTAACCGCGCTTTTTGATGATGTTTGGTATATAATGGATTCAGAAATGCCCTCTCGACGGCGATATACTGATTTAACGATGATACTTCGCCCAGACTTTCGTCACTTGCCACTACG
>JAGLHR010000670.1 GCA_023143415.1 Thiomargarita sp.
AATGTTGTCGAAATAATTTCTACAAGGTTGTTTCAAACCTGACAGGTTTTTAAAACCTGTCAGGTTTAGTTGAAGACTTTATTTTATGCACATTCCTAACGGTTACTAAAACATAAGTCGGCTTAAATTCAAATTCGGCAAGCGGGTTGCCATTTTTTTTCAAGGCTTCTTGAGCGCGTTGTACTCCTATCCCAAATTTATTGACATATCCTAATGTTTTCATGGCTTCCGCAAGTACAGGATTACGATAAGCCGTCTGACGAGGAAAATTCTCTGGTGTCACTTCCCCATAAAGCCCGCCGGGACTTTGAATTTCAATATGATCGGTGAACCAATAAAACCGAATGGGGGCAGTTGATTCTTCATACCAGCGGTGCATGACTGCATTTATCAGAAACTCTCTCAGTGCGGTAGTTGGATAACAAGAAAACTGTTTTTCTCGTAAAATCGTTTGTGGAATAGGGCGATGCGGATTATGTAATTTAATTAAAGCATCCAAATCTCGTAATACGGTAATCAGATCACCTGATAATGTTTGTTCACTCTCAATTTGATCTGTTAATGTGGTTCCTGCAAACCGAACAAATTGAATGTACGCGCCTGATAACCACAACTTCGGATTTTTACATAAAATAAGTATGCCGGCATAGCTTGGACAGTCTTTTTCTAAATCGTAAAAACGGAGTGAAGCCAATTGTTCTTTAATACTACGTTGATTTTCCTCAATAATTTCCTCAGAGACTGCGTTGGGAAGATAGTTCAGACGAAATAAATCTAAACTGATGTCTTCAAGCGTACTGCCTATACATGGACGTGCATCGGCGCGACTGATTAGGGTAGTACGCCGCTCTGAGAGTAAACGTTCTTCTGTTTCGTTGGCAATAGCTCGTCCTGGTCCCACACGAATCCAAACCCGCCCTTTATAACGTACAGGCGGCAAGTCTGAAGGAAAGACTTCAACCACGGCAACATCGCCATTGGGCAAAGAATACTTTTGTACCGTCAACGCTGGTAAAGGTTGG
This sequence comes from Thiomargarita sp., assembly GCA_023143415.1. GTDB lineage: Bacteria > Pseudomonadota > Gammaproteobacteria > Beggiatoales > Beggiatoaceae > QNES01. Next base: position 1,023 of record JAGLHR010000670.1, read on the forward strand.
ATGTTGCCTTGTGAACGGATGGCGGCTAAATTTTGCAACAGCCTATCACTGACCTGCAAACCATTGGGCAGACCATTATCTTTGACACCAATAAGCAAATAACCAGGGCAACGATGATTCGGAAAATCATTGGAAAAGGCACAAATCGCCTTAGCAAATTTGTCAGTGTTATCCGTTGAAATGGTTCTTTCTATTCTGTCTGACTCAATATCAGCCATGAGATGCTGCAATTCTTCAAGTGTTAGCATTAAAACTCACTTTTCCAAATTTCTTCAAGTTGACCATCTACAAATATATCTGGCGTGATAACCATCCGCTGTTTTAAAAAAATACGGCTGGGTTCTGCTTCAATTCCATAATTCCAACAAAGGCTTTTAGTAATAAAATAGAGCAGTTCTGTGGAGCGGGTGGCATGAAAACGTTCTATTTCAAAATCGTAATCATAAGGCGTATTGAGTTCCCTGATAGCAACCCGATAAAGAATTTTAAAGATTTTGTCGAACTCAATCACTTTCCCTTGGGCAAGATATTGGGCAATGTTTTGTTCTGCTTTGACTAAAGCGGCAAACGTGGCATCGGGTTTAGCCGGTTCTTCAACATTGTGTTCATCTTCCTCTTCTTCTTCCACTTCCTCTTTAGCCTTTTTCCGAAAGTTAAAAATCCGTTTTAAGGAACCTTTTAAACTCTTAGGCGGTGTTTCTTCGATGATTTCTTCATCTTCAGATGAAGTTTCAACCGGCTTAACAGGATTTTTAAAATACGCTTGTAGCACGTCAGGAATTTTGCGATTTGGATAGCATTTTAACTTGCGGGGAAAACGCATGATGGCGAAACCATCACAACGACAGAAATCAATGACATCTTCAAGAAATACTTTGTCCCCTACCGCATAAATAACCCTTTGTTTTCCCGGGTTAAATTGGCTTGGTTCGTCAATTTTAGCGAATTGTTTGAGATGACTTTCGCTCACATCACCAAGATAAAAACCAACTTGTTTAAAAGTTCCTTCTATAAAAGGATTACTCAGGTTATTTTTGAAAAAACGGACTAAAATATCACCCGGTTTAATTTGTGCCATCACATTTCGTGTGTGACAGCCTTTGAGAGTAAAATTGCGTGGACGATAAACTATAAATAAAGGCCATTTAAACACCCTTATTTCGCTCAACACGGTGGACATTTTTTCAGCAAAATTATTATTTGGCATTTGTTAATGGTGAATTGTTAATGGTGAATGGTTAATGGTGAATTATGAATGGTGAATTGTTAATGGTGAATTATGAATGGTGAATGGTTTTTTCTCGTTTTTCTCGTTCCCTTCGAGGCTAAAGTTTTTTTTAAAAAAACTTTAGCCTCGAACTCTGTTTGGGAATGCATTCTACAACGCGGAGCGTTGTATTTCTCGTTCCCAAACTCTGTTTGGGAATGCATTCTACAACGCTCCGCGTTGTATTTTAGTTTTTCACTGTTCCTAGTAGTATGACGCAAAGCGTCATTGAAGGCATTCCCAAACAGAGTTCGAGGCTAAAGTTTTTTTTTAAAAAACTTTAGCCTCGAAGGGAACGAGAAAACGAGAAAACAATTCACCATTCATCATTTTGGCAAGGTAAAATAAAACACGCTGCCCTTCCCAGGTTGGCTTTCTACTCCTACTTCTCCGCCAAACCGAGAGATGATGCGCTGCACAATAGACAAGCCTAGTCCATGTCCTTCAGCCTTAGTTTTATGAAGTCGTGTAAATGGCGTGAATAATTTAGCCAACGATTCTTGACTTAAACCAGAACCGTTGTCGCGTACCCAAAAACGAATTGTCTTTTGGTTTGTTGTCACCCCGATTTCTAAATGGGGGGGATTTCCCCCGTATTTTAAGCCATTGCTTAAATAGTTGACCCAAACTTCTTCTATCCATGGGGCATAGCCGATAACGACAGGCCATTTGTCAGGCGTGATGATTTCGCCTTGACATTCTTCAAGCATAGCGGCTAAACGTTGTTGTACTTGTTGAATTATATCACCCATGTTTAAAGGGTTCAATTCAATTTCTTCTTTTGAGACACTCGCCAATAATAACAAGGCATCAACAATACCTATCATTTTTTTGCTTGAATTGAAAATATGTTGCAGACAGTCATGTCCTTCCGTACAGATGTCTGAAGGCAATTCTTCAAGCAAAAAATCTGAGAGAGTTATCAGATGAGAGAGTGGGTTTTTTAAGTCATGGGCAACCATGTGGGAGAATGCATCTAATTCGGCATTTTTAAATTCTAATTCGACATTTTTAGATTCTAATTCGACATTTTTAGATTCTAGTTCAACATTTTTCACCTTGAGTTGTTGTTGCAAATGACAAATGGTTAGGTGGATATTAATTCGCGCCAAGACTTCTTCTTGCCTTATCGGTTTGGTGATGTAATCTACTGCCCCTAATTCAAAGCCTTTAAGTTTATCTACCGTTTCTGAAAGAGCAGTCATAAAAATGATAGGAATATCTTGAGTTTTGGCATTCGCTTTGAGTCGTTTGCACGTTTCAAAGCCATTTATGCCTGGCATCATAATATCCAATAAAATTAAACTGGGCTGTTCATATTCAATAAGTTCAAGAGCACTTTCTCCATCTCGCGCGACTAACACTTCAAAGTCATTTGCATCCAAAAAATGGAAGAGGGTACTGATATTTTCAGGAATATCATCTACGATAAGAATTGTGGCTTGCATTGTTATTTTCAGCTTTTTATACGATTCAGAGAATATTTGAGTACTCAGGGCAACCATAAAGGATTGCCCCTACAACAACCATAAAGGATTGCCCCTACA
>JAGLHR010000671.1 GCA_023143415.1 Thiomargarita sp.
AGATTAAATTCATAATCAATGGGATTAACCAACATCACTTTTGCACCGCGCAAGGTGGCTTTACGCAAACGATGATTAAGCAGCGGCTGCTCTTTGCGGAGATGCGATCCTATCACGAGAGCGGCATCACATTTTTCCAAATCGGCAATCGCTTGCCCTAAATAGGGAAATGACGGCGCTTCTTTTTGATCACTAAAATCCACTTGATGGAGGCGATGATCAATATTTTGGCTACCCATACCCCGCATCAGTTTTTGTAATAAATAGAGTTCCTCAACAGTCGCCGTTGACGATGCTAATGCGCCAATTGATTGACTTCCTTCTGCACTTTTCACTGCTTTTAGCCCATCTGCTGCAAAAGCTAATGCTTTTTCCCAATTCGCACGATGCCAAGTGCCCTCTATTTTAATCATGGGCGCAGTCAAGCGATCTTCAGCCGTTAAACCTTCATAGCTAAAACGATCCCGATCTGAAATCCAGACTTCATTCACTGCCTCATTTTCTCTCGGCGCGACGCGCATGACTTGATTACGGCGGATATGCAGGTGAATATTAGAACCCACTGCGTCATGGGGTGCTATTGTATCACGCTGTTGCATTTCCCAGGCGCGAGCAGAAAATTGGAATGGTTTAGAAGTCAAAGCACCAACAGGGCAAACATCAATCATATTACCCGACAATTCAGAAGTCACATTTTTTTCAATATAAGTCCCAATTTGGGTATGCTCACCCCGCCCAGGCGCACCCATTTCTTGAATGCCACTGATTTCTTGGCTAAAGCGCACACAACGAGTGCAATGAATACAGCGCGTCATCTCGGTGGCAATGAGTGGACCGATATTTTTACTCACAACAACGCGCTTGCTTTCCTGATAATGCGAGACATCTTTGCCATAACCCACGGCGATATCCTGCAACTCACACTCACCACCTTGATCACAGATAGGGCAGTCAAGGGGATGGTTAATGAGCAAAAACGCCATCACCGCTTTTTGGGCGGCAAGTGCCTTTGTAGAACGGGTAAACACTTTCATGCCATCCATAATCGGGGTAGCACAGGCTGGCATAGGCTTAGGTGCTTTTTCTACCTCAACCAAGCACATCCGACAATTCGCTGCCACCGACAACTTTTTGTGATAACAGAAACGAGGAATATCTATTCCATTCGCGTCTGCTACTTCAATAAGCATTTGATTGGCTTCAGCTTGGTAAGGTTTACCGTCTATTTCAATTGTGACCATTATTTGTTATCCATGTAAACGATGCGATACCAGAAATAGAGTAATAAACAGAGGTTCTTGCAAAACTCTGAACACACGATGTTTAAGAAATTCTGATTCAGAAAAAAAATCGGATTTTTAAATCTCAACTCGAAGAATTTTGCAAGAGACTCTTATTAATATGATTATTATACTGAACGCGGTTATAAATGATCGAGACTAAAGTTTTTTAAAGAAAAAATTTAGCCTTGATCACTTTTTAATATTGTATCACCTATTAAAAATCCACCGCAAATCATAAAAATAATCAGGAAAAGGGATATTTATTAATTGAATTATCAATTACTATAGATTAATTAAATTATTTAAGTCGGAATTAAAAATTAACAATATGCCCTGAAACGTAATTTGTCACAACAACCTCGAATCCTGTTAAAAATCCTTTGATGAAAGTATTAAACAGGAGAGGAGACTAAAATACCCTCATGGAAAATATTAGCCGATACTTCTGTTATCATTCTCTCAATGTTGACGAGAATCATTTTTCATTAACGGTTGCGGTGGGTTTAGCTATTCTACGCTTGCTTTTTAGGAACCGAAATACCATGAGTCAAACTATCAGTAACATTTCATTACATGACTTAAAGAGCAAATTTGGTTTACAGCGAACCTTCGATGAGCCATTTTTTCCAGAATGGCAACTGGCTCAGTTTCCAGAATTGAATGATTTTGAACAACATTTTTTAAATCAAGCAAAAGAGGCTTATTTCAATTTAATTGAATATCCACCATTGCTGGAAAATACCGTTAAAATGGCTGTGTTAGCACCCTTGTTAAATCTTGCTGGTTTTTATCTATATCCTTTTCATAGCAAATCAGAATATTCCGTCAAAATAGAGACTGTTGATGGAGAAATTGTGGTGGAAGGGAAAATTGACGTTTTGGTTTTGAAAGAGCAACTTTGGATTATGGTTATTGAGTCAAAACAGGCGGCTTTTTCAATTGAATCGGGCTTGGCACAAATCTTAGCTTACATGTTAGCGAATAAGAATCAGGAAAAACCTTGTTTTGGCATGATAACTACGGGTGGGAGTTTTGTTTTTATCAAATTAGTCAAAGGTGAAATCCCACAGTATGCTTTATCAAGAGTATTTGAACTGAATAATCCCGGCAATGATTTATATACGGTTTTAGGCATATTGAAACGGTTAGAGCAAGTGGCATTGAATGAATTATAACTGATGTGACGCAAGGTGCTTCCAAGTTCCACCGATGAAATCGGTGGAATTTAGGAATTTAGAATTTAAAAGCACCCTGCGTCACATCAGAATTGAACGGTTGCTGTACGCTTGCTTTCATCAATTTCCACAATGTTGAACCTTGGATGCAGGTTAATATGGTACAAGCATTAGATAAACTAACGATAAAGGGCTTCAAGTCAATTCGAGTACTTAAAGATTTTGAACTGACAAACCTGAACGTTCTCATAGGGGGAAACGGCGCGGGAAAAAGTAACTTTATTGATTTTTTTCGTCTGTTACGGGCGATGATGGAATTGCCATTGCCGGAACTAACCCGCGCAAGTTTAAAGGCATACATCACTGATGGTGGTGGAAGTGATGATTTTCTTTTTAATGGACCAAAGATAACCAAACAGATCGAAGTCATAACCCGATTCGGTCATAACGGTTACCGCTTTAAGCTTGCCCCCACCGCCGATGAAACATTCATCATTAATGATGAGGCAAGATACGATGACGGTGGCAACATTGGGTGGTGGGAAATGGGAAGCGGAGAAACAACGCCTGAATTACTTAGAGATAAGGATAAAACAGGTGTTGTTGGAGATCGCAACGTTGCATCAGATGTTTATGACGCTATTTCGTCGTGGAAGATTTA
>JAGLHR010000672.1 GCA_023143415.1 Thiomargarita sp.
GAGGTTAAAGTTTTTGTAACTACTCAGGGCAACCATAAAGGATTGCCCCTATAACAATAAAGGATTGCCCCTACAACAATATTCTTATGTCGCGTGACGAAAATCTTCTGATGTAGGGGCAATCCCTTGTGGTTGCCCTGAGTAGTTACAAAAAACTTTAGCCTCGAAGAGGTTTGAGTTTTTTTAAAAACTCAAACTCAAACCTCGTTGGGTATTATTGAATGCTCATTCCTAAGTTAAATCAAGGTGTTTTAAAAGAGGCAAGGAAACCTTGCTACTTCTAATATCGCAACTCCCACCACCACCGTAACCAAAAACCAACTCGGTCTCTTTTGACCATATCGTTTTTTTTGTAATACCTAAGAGCCATGAGTTTGCCTTCTTTATCATACTCTTTACTGACACCGTTCAATCGGCCCTTTTCGTCAAAGTCAGTATGTATGAGCCACTTTTCTCCTGTGCTATAAAAAAGGGTCGCCAATATGGGTTCACCATTTTGAAAAACCCAGTCCCCTTGCAATTTACCATTAAGATGGTAACCTCTGGCACTGCCTTCTTTTTTACCGTTGATGTAATTTCGTTCGGCTTTCGTTTGACCATCAGAATAATATTCAATCTCTAAGCCAACACGTTTGCCGTTGACTAAGGTACGACGACGGAATGCTTCACCCGTTGTTGAGTAATATTCTATTTGGGTTTCAATTTTTTTGCCGTCGTCGTATTTCAGTTCATATTCCAAATCACCATTTCGACGAAAAATCTTTTTGGCAATCAATTTATTGGCTTTATAAACCATTTCGGCTTTAATTCCAGTGGGATCATAATACTCTTTTGACGAATATAATTTTCCATTTCGAAACTGATGTTCAAAATGTAAGGCACCACTGTCGTAGTATTCTTCTGGCTCTTGCTGCGCCATCACCATCACTGAACATAAGAGTGTCACAGCAAGTAAAACAAGTTTTATAAACGATGACATGGCATGTCCCTCTGTTAAAACAAGCTACTTCAAACCTTTCAAAACGACTTAACGATAAGCTCGATCTAAGGCTTTATCAGCAGCTAATTGTTTTTCAAGTTGTTCACCGGCGGCCAATAACTTTTCTTTAGTCATCAGCAAATCACCGCGTTGCTCTCCGCTGTACTCAAAAACGCGCGTTTCGACAATGGAATCGACTGGACAAGATTCTTCACATAAACCACAGAAGATACATTTTGTCAAATCAATCTCATAGCGGGTAGTACTGCGCGTACCGTCAGGGCGATGATCCGCTTCAATGGTAATCGCGAGTGCAGGACAAACCGCCTCACAGAGTTTACAAGCAATACAACGCTCTTCGCCATTGGGGTAACGACGCAGTGCATGTCGCCCCCTAAAACGATGTGATTGTGGTGTTCTTTCGTCGGGGTATTGCACCGTTATTTTTTTGTCAAACAAATATCGACCGGTGACTTTTAAACCATCACGAAGTTCCAACAAAAACAGGCGTTTAATATAATCTTTAATAGCCTTCATATCCGACAACCTCACGCAAACCAAGGGGGTATTTTTGCAAGAATGGCAACGCCGAGAACCACTATCCACACTAATGTAATGGGAATAAAGACTTTCCACCCTAAACGCATCACTTGATCATAACGGTAACGTGGAAAAGTGGCTCGGATCCATAAGAATAAAAATAAGAATAGAGAGATTTTTATGGCTAACCAGAGAAAACTTGCTCTGATCAAAAGAGCGGTAAACCAATTTTCTCCCAGTAGGAGTTCTATGCCCTCAAAGGGCGATAGCCATCCGCCTAAAAACATCACGGCAGATAGGGTGGAAATTAAAATCATATTGGCATATTCCGCCATGAAGAAGACGGCAAATAACATTCCCGAATATTCGACGTGGAAGCCTGCTACGATTTCAGATTCACCTTCTGCTAAGTCAAAGGGGGCGCGATTGGTTTCTGCCAAACCCGATATGAAATAAATAAAGAGTAAGGGCAATAAGGGCAACCAATACCAATGTAAGAAACTCCCCTTTTGGGCGGCAACAATATCGCTCAGATTTAAACTCCCAGCCGCCATTAATACGCCGACTAGGGCAAAACCCATCGCAATTTCATAAGAGATAATTTGCGCGGCGGAGCGCATTGTACTCAAAAACGCATATTTTGAGTTAGAAGCCCATCCCGCAATGAGTATGCCATATACGCCCATTGAAGTCATGGCAAGGATATATAATAACCCGGCGTTAATGTCTGCTAATACCCAACCGCCTTCGCTAAAAGGAATGACAGCCCATGCAGCTAAGGCGGGAGCCATCACTAACATGGGGGCAATCACAAATAAAAAACGGTCACTATTAGTGGGAATAATAATTTCCTTAAACATTAACTTTAACGCATCAGCAATGGGTTGCCCGAACCCAGGTATCTTTCTCAGACCTGGAATGGCGGAAAAGTTGACCCGATTTGGGCCAATACGCACTTGCATGTAGCCAATGATTTTGCGTTCCGCATACGTTAAGTAGGCTACACATAATAGCAAGGGTACAACGATAAGAACAATTTTGATCAGTGTGATGATCAAGTAAAGCAATGTTTCCATAAGCGTCGTGGTTAATGGTTAATGGTGAATGATTTCGAGGTTTAAGTTTTTCTTCAAAAAACTTAAACCTCGAAAAGAATTTAGCTGAGCCTGCTTTAGCTGTTAGCCTTGAGATTTATCTCAAGGCTGAGTAGTTACTGGTGAATTATGAATGATTGTCTAAAATTTCTCTTTAAATGATTGATTTAATTAATAATTAACAAAAAAAATCTGTCCATTCAGAATATTTAGAAACCAAGATTTTAAAAAAAACTTGGTTTCTTGACGCAATGTTTTTACAAAACTCAAGGGCAACCAGTATAGAATTTTCTAACCCAATCAAAAAAAAATGATGTCCAAACAAATACCTAAAAAAACGAAAAAACAGAAACAAGCCATTACAAAATCTCCAACGCCTACTTCAATTTCAAAAGCAGAAGCAGAGAATCAACGTGGCATTGTTTTTGCCCAAAAAGATGAATTGACAAAAGCAGCCACCTGTTTTGAAAGGGCAATTAGATTCCTCCCCAGTTATGCGGATGCTCATAATCATTTAGGCATTGTGTTAGCGCGTCAAGACAAACTTGATAAAGCGGCTGAACATTACCAACGTGCTATCGACATAAAACCTGATTATGCCATTGCCTATTACAATCTCGGCAATCTCTACCAAAAACAAGGCAAACTGGAAAAGGCGGTTGAAATGTATCAACAAGCAATCGCCTTAAACGCCAATTACGCGGAAATGCACCTCAATTTGGGTAATGTACTTAAAGAGCAAGACGAATTAGATAAAGCCATTGATTGTTACCAACGCGCTTTAACTTTAAATCCCAATTATGTTGATGCACATAACAATCTGGGTGATATATTTAGAGAACAAAAACAGCTGATTGAAGCAGGAAACCATTTACAACAAGCAATTGCTTTAAATCCCAAATTTGGTTTAGCCTATTACAATCTTGGCAGGGTGCGTGAAGAGCAGGGACAAACTGATCACGCGCTGGCTTGTTGGAAACGCGCTCTGGAATTGATGAAACCCGACGACGCCAAATCTTATGTCAAAGTCGGTTATATGCTTAAAGAACAGGGCAAATTGACAGAGGCTATTGCCTATTACCAAGAAGCTTTGACAATGGAACCTGACTTGAGCGAAGCGCACGCAGAACTGGGTAATACTTTTAGAGATAAAGGGTTGATTAATGAAGCAATAAAACATTTCAGACGACTCTTGGAGATAAAACCCACTGCCAACGTTCAGACTGCCCTTTTGGGTGCCCTTAATTATTCCACAGTTCATAATCAGGCTGCGATATTTTCAGAACATAAACGGTTCAATGAACAATATGCTATACCCCTAGCTGCCTCCATTAAACCGCATCTTAATGATCGCAATCCACAACGACGCTTAAAGATTGGATATGTTTCTCCTGATTTTCGCAGACATTCGGTGGCTAAATTTATCGAACCTGTATTAGCACATCACGATCATGAACAGTATGAGATTTTTTGTTACTACAATCACGCGAAAACAGACGATGTAACCCAACGTTTACAAGAATACGCTGATAACTGGTTTAATTGTGTTGATATGCGATCAGATGAAAAGTTAGCAGACAAAATTAGACAAGATCAAATTGATATTTTGATTGATTTGGCTGGACATACTCAGGGAGATCGGTTATTCGTTTTTGCAAAGAAACCTGCACCCATACAAGTCAGCTATCTCGGTTATCCCAACACGACTGGACTCACGGCTATTGATTATCGGATAACCGACGCTTATCGTGATCCCCAAAAGACGAGCGAACCATTTTCGTCAGAAAGTTTAGTCAGAATACCCGGTTATTATTGTTATAATCCCACGGAGAATTCGCCACCTGTTAGCGAATGCCCTTGTATTCAAAACGGCTATATCACCTTTACTTCATTTAATAATTATGCCAAAATGAATCCAACAGTTTTGGCACTTTGGGCGGAAGTACTCAACACGATAGCCGACTCGAAATTGCTGATTAAAACAAAAACGTTATCTGATGAAGCGACACAAGAAGCATTAAAGGAACAATTTGCACAATTAGGAATCGCACCAGAGCGACTCATATTAAAAGCCTGGGAACCTCTCACAACGACACATTTAAAACGCTATCACCAAGTTGATATTGGACTTGATACTTACCCTTATAATGGTTGCACAACGACTTGTGAAGCATTATGGATGGGTATCCCTGTGGTGACATTAGTCGGAAAAACACACGCCTCGCGAATGGGATTAAGTATCTTATCCACTATTGGTTTCACAGAACTTATCGCCTATAGCCATGAAGAATATGTGGATATTTGTGTTAAACTCGCCAATGATACTGACTATTTACAAAAATTACGGGCGGAAATACGTGAGCGGATGCAAGCCTCTCCCTTAATGGATGGTGCAGGATTGACTCACCAGTTAGAAAAGGAATATCGGAAAATGTGGGAGAAATGGTGTGCTATTGAGACGAAGTTCATTAACTGATGTTACGCAAAGCGATTCTATTCGAGCTTAGAAATCCAATTTTTTTCAAAGATTTCTTAAACATCGTTTCGCCGCTTGCTTAGAAATCCGATTTTTTTCAAAGATTTCTTAAACATCTTGGAAACATAGTGCGTAACATCAGTAATTAAA
>JAGLHR010000673.1 GCA_023143415.1 Thiomargarita sp.
CACAAGGGATTGCCCCTACATGAAAATATTTTCGTCAGTCTTCATAAGAATATTGTTGTAGGGGCAATCCTTTATGGTTGCCCTGAGTAGTTACTAATTTTGTTTGGTTTTAATTCTGCAAATTCTTTAATTCTGCAAATTCTGATTCTAATATTTAGCGATGTTTAAATAATTGAGTACAGCGGTAGGATACTATCCAATGAAAAACCTCGAACAATTGCTTCAAAAAAAACGGGTTATTCGTGTTATTGGCTTTGATGACGCGCCATTTGAAAATCAACAAGGGGCAAGTGTTAATGTCGCCGGTGTGGTTTGCGCCGGAACACGCTTTGAAGGGATGCTATGGGGAACGGTACAAAAAGATGGTGATGATGCAACAGCCATATTGAGCGAAATGCTATTGAATAGCAAATTTTATGATCAAGTCCATTTGGTATTGATTGATGGTTTAGCCGTCGGCGGTTTTAATTTAATTGATTTACCTTTTTTAGCTCGCCGTTTGAAACGTCCCTGTGTTTCTGTCATGCGTAAACTGCCCAATATGATAGCGATTGAAAATGCCCTGACAAATTTTCCGAATACGGTTAAACGCCTTTCCTTAATTCAAAAAGCGGGGCAAATTCAGGTACAAGAACCTTTTTATTTTCAAGCACCAGGCGAAAACCCTGAAACCGTTGGTGAAATTCTTCACCAACTGACCCACACTGGACATGTACCAGAAGCGTTGCGTTTAGCGCATTTAATCGGAAAAGCGGTGATGACAGGAGAAAGTGGGAAAAGGGCTTAAATATATGAACCTCCTTCATTCATGGAAATTTCCCCCTTTAAGTGTAGGGGATTTATCGTTCCCACAGAACCTGCGTGGGAATGCGTATCACGACGCTCCAACGTGTGGAAAAATGTTCTCTTATCTTTTAAGAAGGTGTGACGCTGGAACGTCACGGCATTCACACGCAGGTGGGAACGAGAAAAATGGGAGTGATCCTTGGGTCAATGCCATTTAAGGGCAGACACACAGGTCTGCCCCTACAAAACCCCGTGCTTGTAGGGGCGAACCTGCGTGTTCGCCCTGGCTTAACTTAATGGCATTGGACCCTTGAGTGGGCAACAAACAGTACTTGCCCTACCTGGCTAAAACTTATTATCTTCAGCTAAGTTAAATGTACCCGTATAACGACCATTAACACTATATTTATACTCTCCTTCCTTTAAAGAATAAATCGGTAAGGAAATAATATGGGTGAAAGGCACAAACCCTTGAGTACATGTAAACTCACCAGTAGAAAATTTTTCGTCCTGAGTTGAGTACATCCAAATATCAAATTTATTTCCCAGTAATTTACAACTCATTTTGCCCATCTCTTGACAACCGGATGTAAAGTGACCCACTACTCTCAAGAACACTTGAATAGGAAAAGAGTCCGTTTTGATTACTTCAACTTTATCTATATATTGTAATTCCTTTGGTATTACGAAGTTCAATAATTGCCATTCACCTTCTTTTGTCAATTTGAACTTGACATTTTGATACTCGCCACCTCTTTCTAGTGAATCTACAAATGGCAATGAAAGTATACCGTCTTGAAAAGTTGGATTACTGTTAGTAACACTAACATTTGCTGGATTGTTCGGAGTGACAGTCGTTGTTGTTGTCATGTCTTGCTTTACATGAAGCACTCGTTTATCACGACTCAATCGATATGCTTCTTGGGCATCCATTTTCACATGTATTGCATTTATCATATCAAAAATGGCGATAACTTCTCCGTTTAAGCCGATTTTTTCAGCTATTTCTTGTTTGCTTTGCCCAGTACTAGGTTCCCCGAAAGGAATTTGTATTTCACCTTTTTTTGCCTTATCTATTATTTCCTGATTTGGAGGTTCAACAATAGGTAAAGAACCCTCAGCTGGCTCTTTGAAAGTCACGATATACGAATTTTTTACGAATTGGCTACCTAAATTTTCCGTATTCGTTTGTTTGTCTGCATATACTGATATGCTGGTAATTGACAATAAAGCCGCTACTAAGATAACTTTAATTGTTCTACTACTTGTTTTCATTAATTTACCCCTAAAGTTTTAAAGTATTAGTCAACAATAGTTTGAACCGTTATTTGAAATAACTTGAAATATCAATAAGTTAACAAATTTTACCGAAATGAATAAATCTTTGATTTTAAGTAACTACTCAGCAGTTAGCCTTGAAATCAATTTCAAGGCTAAAAGCATTCGAGGTTAAAGTTTTTTATTTAAAAAAACTTTAACCTCGACTTGAGTTTTTTTTTCAAAAAACTCAAACCTCGAATAGTCTGCTAAAGCAGACTGAATCGTTTAGCTGGTTAGCGGGCTTTAGCAAGCGTAGTCTGGGTAGAGGAACGAAACCGGCCCCTTTTTATTTCTTGATATGATATGGTGGGTTTCCGCTTCGCTTCTACCCACCCTACCCTCGCTAAACAGGTTTTAAAAACCTGTCATGTTTGACATTTCAATTTTTTTTCTGGGAACCAGAAAATGGTATTATTGGTAAAAATATCCATTGATTCGTTCCAACGCTGGAGCGTTGGGAACGAGGGGAATTCAGTCAATTACCACCAAAATCATTAGGTTTATCTTTTAACTCAAAAACACCAAACGTTAACGCTTTTTGATCGATGACTTCAAGAATGGCACTATAACGTGGTTCGGAAGAACCTTCTGTCGTAATGCAAGGTATATGTAACGTACCGTCTGAACGATAAATAACGGTGCAATCTTCTGGTATTGGCCATTGTTCTTTTATCTTTGAAAAGACCTCAATCGGATTATAACCACCTAATTCATCTATTGTTTTAAGTCCGGCATAACTACTCGGGAATGTATAAAGAGGATAAATGGTATAATTCCCATGCTGCTTAACCACTAGAAAAATATGCTTAATTGAAAAGAGACGAACAAACCAACTTTGCTCAACCTCAAGATTGACTAATTTTTGATTGAGCGTGTGAAGTTTTTCGGCAAGGGATTTAAAACCGGTACCTACAATACTTAACGAGTTATTACAAGACACTTCTAACAAAGAGACTGGTTTGTCTCCCAAAAATGCTGGCACAAGCCAAATTTCTTGGAATTTCAAGAGAGAGATAAAATCAGGTTGACCAGTTGTATTATTAAAAGCGTTTTCTGGCGAAACGGTATAAGTAGGAAAAGGTGTTCCGAAAGTCATTTTTGACCCTTTGTTACTGGAAGATTGCATCGCTTCGGCTGCTTCAGAGAGTGAGCTGAACACTAGCTCTTCTTCAGGGGGGGGAGGGTATTGCCCATCTATGAACTCTAGGCTATTAATTGCTCCCTCCCATTCATATTGATGAGCAGAAACGAACTGACTCACTTGTTCTAACGAGGCATCAGTACATACCTCATTTGCTTGTGCAAAAGTTGGCAGAGTTGATATCAGTAAACTACCCAAAAGGCACACGTTTGATAATCGTTTATTAATTAACATATTTTTTACCCTACTATTTGATAGTGTCCTTTCAGTATGTGGTAAACGTTAAATTAACCCCATTCAAAAAACCTCGGGTTGAACCATATACTTAATGGAACACGAGCCTAAAAAAAGATTGACTGAAACTCACCGTTCCTGTTAGAGTTTGCTAAGTCAGGTCGGGTGGTTTCGAGGTTTTAATTTTCTTCAAAAAACTCAAGTCGAGGCTAA
>JAGLHR010000674.1 GCA_023143415.1 Thiomargarita sp.
TTTTTTGAAGAAAAACTTGAACCTCGAATTTTATATACAATCCTTGTAGTTAACTGTTGTCAGACGAAAAAATTGATGATCGAGTTTCAATTATCCCGCATCGAAATATAATCACAAATTTCTGCCGCATCATTCAGCAATTGTGAAGTACAACCTGTTCGGATAAAAAGTTCTTTCTTATTCCCTTTTTTGAGAAAAGCAGGTTGAGTTGATTTTCTGACGCTCACCGCACAAACGGGCTGACTGGCGATTTCTTCAAAACGGATGTCAATAAATTTGATAAACAGAGCAGTAATATAAGATTTAATCGCATTGAGCAAAGCCTGTTCAAATTCATCCTGATTTTTCTTCTTACCCGCCACTCGAAAATCATTTTCTAACCCAAAAATCTCGCTATTATCCGTCACGCCAATTAACAAAGTGCCGCCACCATCCGTATTCAAAAACGCCACTATCGTTTTCAACACCTGAAAGCGTAATTTGTCATTTTTATGATCGGGTTCCTTATCAGCATCATATTGAAATGCTTGTTTAAATTCCACCGTCGCGCTTTCGCCCTTCTGGATGAGTTCCGCAATTGAGGGCGGGGCTTTTGCTTCAATCTTTTTAATCACAGGCAAAAAGAGGGGTAATTTCAATTCATCCAATTGTTTTTCCAATGCTTCTTGAGTGTCGGCGGATTCGATAACCCCATGATTAATCACGGCAACATATTGATTTACATGATTTTCTTCTAAAAAAGCGGCGTTTTCTTCTATCCACTTTTCATCTTTGCGATTGCCCCAGTAAATGTAGGGTGGGTAGGAACGAAGTGGCACAAAAAATGGTGGGTTTCGCGTTCGCTCTACCCACCCTACATTAAAAGACTTAATTTTTTGTCCTGTACAAAGATCTTTATATTATCTTTTTCAGACAGACGCTACTACTACTTTCTACATTAATGAACCTCCTTTTTAGATTTGATTTAGAAAAACCGTTATTGCAGTATATACTGAGCACCGTCATCAATTGAGCTTTTCTGTCATTTCGATGCGATGAGAAATTTTCTTGAACGGGCGACCGATTTCTCGTTTCACGAGAAATGACAAAAACGCAAATTGTATTCGAGGTAATCGTTTTTGCGTGCAAAAATGATTACCTCGAATGGTGTAAAGTATAAAATGCTTTATATTACTAAGCATAACAGTTTTTTCGGACTTGATCAAACCATAAAAGCAATATTCAAGATTAAGTCCGCAGATATAATCTTGTCCAACAATTAAAACATCATTTCTTACAATTTAAACGAAGATAACGATACATTTCTTCAACATCGCAAGCACGGCTATTATTACCTGAACGAATAAAGAATCGTTTCTCTTTACCTCCCGGTTTATTTTCTTCTAAAAACACAGGTTCCTTCGTTTTATGAACCTCCACGATACATACATCATTGTCATCCTGTCTTTCAAAACGCACTTTAACCCATTTGGAAGATGAAAAGGCAGTACCAATATTGCTGCCAATAATGTCTCTGAGTGCTAACTCAAATCCATCAAGTGTCTGTTTTCCTTCTTTTAATAAAGAAATATCCTTTTCCAATCCAAAAATATGCCCATTATCTTCCACCCCAATCAGCAACGTACCCCCTTCTGTATTCATAAAAGCAGCAATCGTTTTAAGTACAGAAAACTGTAATACCTTGTTTTTTTTACTTTCTTTGATATCCCACGACAAAGTACTTTTAAATTCCACTTTTCCGCTAAACTCTGATGTGCCACTTTCTCCTTGCTCAATCAAGTCGGCAAGCGTTTCTGTCCCGATTTTTTGGATGGTAGGCAAATATAAAGGTAAGTTCCGATTAAAAACACGCTCTTTTAATGCTTCTTTAGTATCTGCAACTTCAATGACCTTATTATTTATCACGGCAATGTATTTGCCATGATGTTCAGACGCTGCGAGCCAGGGATAGCCGATAGGCGGTGGCGAGTAGTCTCTGGTAGCCAGAGCACTTTTTTTGAAAAGTAAAGTCGGCGTAGAGCCATTGAGGTAGCTGGGCCTCGTTCTTTTGGGAACGAGGACAGCGGACGCAGGGCGGCCAGAGCATTACATCCTGGTGCGGTGGGCAAAGGCAAACAGGAAAGCCTTTTTTGCAAGTTCTTTGTCCCGCGCCAATCCATATCAAGTTGTTCCTTATTATTCTCTATCCATTCTTCATCATTGTGATTGTGCCAAAATTGATTAAAATAAGCAATGGCTTCTTTGATGGAATCATGCAGTTCTTCAAAAACATTCCCTTTCATATTTTTGGAAATGTAATCCCAACAAGCACTTTGTTTAAAAGCCCTACGACAGTCGGTTACTGTTTCATTAGCCGTCAGGATAATGACTTTCGCGTTGATATTGCGTTCCATGATTTCGTTAATAACTGATGTGACGCACTATGTTTCCAAGATGTTTAAGAAATTCTGATTCA
>JAGLHR010000675.1 GCA_023143415.1 Thiomargarita sp.
AGCGGCGAAACGATATTTAAGAAATTCTGATTCAGAACAAAAAAATCGAATCTAGGCTAAAGTTTTTTCTTCAAAAAAACTTTAGCCTAGATTTCTAAGTTCGAATAGAATAGCTTTGCGTAACATCAGATTATAATAAAAAAACTTTTTTGACTCGTTTTGCAAGAGGCTCTATTTATTATTTATTGACACATAAGAGCATAAGATAAGATAAGATTTTCGACGAAGACGTATTTCCACGCTAGACACTAATTTGGGGCCACCAATAGGCGGTGGCTATTTGTACCCGCTTTGGCTGTTGACTTGTGTGTTCCGTTTTTTTCGATATTTAAAAAAGTTTAAAAAGTGCGAATAATAGCGAATAATAGGGTAGGGGGCAGAGCACATTTTATGCTGATGAAAGGCAAATTCATTACAGCTATGACCCAAATGGCAATGTTGCCATTACGCCCCCAAGTCGCCCAGTACATAAATGTGGTCTGTCCCCTACCCTATTTTCATTCATGTATTTACAACGCGATGAGCACGCGATTGGACTTATTCGTTTGTTAACCATTGGGCTACGTGTATTGACATTACTGGAATTTGTTGTGCGCCATCTTTCTGGAGATTCCCTAGCGGTATGCCAGTAATCATAAGCGTGAAACGAGACGACCGACCGCAAAATCTATACTGGCTGCTTTAAAGAACATTGACATGGTTATAATAAAACAAGCAGATGACACATTATCTCATTTTACCCCCTTGAGTTTATTACAACAGCGTATTTTGGAATTGCTCAATTTTCCACTGACAATTGACACAGAATTTATTGTGGAAAACCATTTCTTATAACGGCTCAAAAAATGAACGAACCCCAAGATGACAAACGAAGAACTCAAAAAACAAATTCACCATGAACTGACTCATGCCAGTGTCAAAATTTTTGAAAAAGTGGGTGCAAATTATGAATTTCGCGGCACTGGTTTTTTTATCACGCCCGATGGTTATTTATTAACAGCCTATCATTGTGTCGGCGAATCTCCAGACGATATTTTTGTTGAAACGCATTTTGATGGTCAATTTTCAGCATTCCTTGATCAACGAAAATCGTTGCGAGATTCAGAATACGATATTGCTGTGTTGAAAATTGATTATCAGCCTAATCATTATTTACCTTTGGGCATGGTTTCAGATGAACATAAAACTGATGAACTCGTCACCACTGGTTATCCGGCTGGTGATATAAAGGATAATCAAGAACTGGGTATTTATTTTGGGAATATTTCACGGTTTCGTGGTAACAAAATTGAAAATGACGCGATGAAAGGGCAAGGGCATAGCGGTGCTCTTGTTTATCATTATAAAACGCACCGTGTCGTTGGATTGGTTGTTGCTGGTTATAAATCTTCAGTCATGTTAAATACCGGTTTAGCAACTCGGTTTGAGCCTTTATTTAAAAAATGGCGTGATTTTAAACAGATTAACCAAATTGTGGCTCAAGCCTGGATAAAACGTCTCAAACCACCACCGCCACCTGAAAAATCATTACGCCCTAAAAAAAAAGACATTACCTAAAAACTCACTACCCCCTATCGAACCCTGTGGAGGAGCTATGCCACTTGATTCCAAATTTTATGTTGAACGGCAAGTTGATCAAGATTTTCAAACCGCCATTCAACGCCGTGATAGTATTGTGTTAATCAAAGGACCACGCCAAGTGGGCAAAACCTCGTTATTAGCCCAGGGTTTACAACAAGCGCGTGATGCGGGAGTCATTGTCTTGTTGACTGATTTCCAAAAATTGATTGATGCCCAATTGCAAAGTTTAGAAACCTTTTTTATCGCGCTTGGGGAAATGTTAGCGGATCAAGTCAACTCGGATGTTTACCCTGAAGATTTCAAAAGATGGCGCCCTAATCGTGCCCCTAATATGAATTTTTATTTGTACTTTAAGAGTGAAATATTAGGCAAAACCAACAAACCCGTGTTATGGGGAATAGATGAAGCTGACCGTTTGTTTTTATGTGACTTTAGTAGTGAGGTGTTTGCCCTATTTCGAACTTGGCATAATGAACGTGCGTTAAATCCTGCCAGTCCTTGTTCACGGCTGACTTTAAGCATTGCTTATGCGACAGAAACCTACTTATTTATCAAAGATCAAAATCAATCGCCTTTCAATGTCGGCACCAAGTTGTTTTTAGAAGATTTCACGCGACAACAGCTCGCTAATCTGAATCAACGTTATGGTTCACCGCTGAAAAATGATAATAAAATCAAACAGTTCCATCAATTAGTGGGCGGGCAACCCTATCTGGTACGTTGTGGTTTAAATGATTTGGTCAATCATAAGCTGAGCTTAAATGCTTTTATTAGCACAGCGACTCGTGATAATGGCACTTATGGCGAGCATTTGCGTCGGATTGTGATGTTGCTAAACCGTGATAAGCCATTATTACACGCGATGCAGAAGGTATTGCAGGGGCAATCTTGCCCTGATTATGACTCATTTTATCGCCTTCGGAGTGCAGGAATTTTGCGGGGAGATTCAAAGGATAATGTGAATTTGCGGTGTAAAATTTATGAATATTATTTGAAAAAGCATTTGTTATAATTCGATTTTGATTGTGTTTTGAACAGGATTCCAGCCTAAAAGTTTTTCTTCAACCCAGCCTTGAAATAAATTTCAAGGCTGAAAGCTAAAGTCTGCTAAAGCAGACTAAAAGAAGACTGAGTCGTTTAGCTGGCTTTAGCCTCCTTGAGCTTTTAGCATTCGAGGTTTAAGTTTTTCTTCAAAAAACTTAAACCTCGAATAGATTTATCTCAAGGCTAACGGCTGAGTAGTTACCAAAAAACTTTAGGCTGGAAAACTGACTGAAAGAGGACAGGATTAATAAAAAAATTCCAGAATTGATTATTATCTCTTTTTTTGAGATAAAATAGGGTCATTTTATACTAAAAAAAGAGATAAGTAGTGAAGCATAAGTTTTCAGAGATTTTATTCGCCGCTCAGAAACCGAGTTTTTTCAAAAAACTCGATTCCAGGTTTGAGTTTTTTGAAGAAAAACTCAAACCTGGAATTCTAAACCGATTACTTATGCACAGGTACATAATATGAATATGATGAAAACAATAATCGCTCAACTGATTGATGATTTCCATGAACGGAAACACCCCGCATTAGTTGCTAGGCATCAAAAATTGGTGCAAATAAAGCGAATGTCATTATCGGTATGAGGCGTACAGGCAAAACTTTTTTATCAAAAATTGCAGGAATTGATTGCCAAGGGGATTTCAATCACCCAAATGCTTTACCTCAACTTTGAAGATGATCGCTTGTTTGGGTTTAGCATTCACAATTTTCAAACCATCCTTGATGTTTATTATGGCAAATATCCTGAGCATCGTGATACCCAATGTCATTTTTTCTTTGACGAAATTCAAAGCATTGCCCAATGGGAATTATTTATCCGATGTTTGTTAGTGAAAAGTCACTTTATCAAGAGAGGTAATTTGTTATGACTCAAGAGAAAATCGTATGCCCTGTGTGCGAAAGGGGAGAATTAATTTTTAAAAAAGGCCCCTCATCTTTCTGCTATAAAGAACATGATTTTACGTTAGAAGACTTGGAATATTGTGAATGTCTCGCTTGTCGCTATGAAATCATCCTACCTGAACAAAGCAAACGAAACGAAGCTCGCATCCGTGATGAACATAGAAAAATAGATGGGCTTCTCACCCGTGCGGAAATGACCCAATTAAGAGAAAGGTTAAAGATTACTCAAAACCAAGCGGCGCAAATATTTGGTGAATCCAAAGCCTTTTCAAAATACGAAAGCGGAGAAGCTACCCAAAGCAAAGCAATGGATAAACTAATGAAACTGGCTTTGAATGTGCCTCAGTGTTTTGAAGAACTTCGTAAAATGGCGAATGTTCAAGTCAGTGCCTAGTTATGTCGGGTGGATTTCGCTGCGCGTCTCCACCAAACCAGCCTCTGGGAATGCAGATTGGCGCAAGACTTGGGGCACAACACAGGAGTATCAAAATGAGCGAACTATATGAAATTGAAAATAACGCCATTGATGGAGAAGATGAGATGGGATCGTTAAATCATAGTACAGTGCAAACTAACTTAGCCGGTTTGCTTAAATTTAAATGCGATAAGAAACTCGCCGTTATGACCGAGTTAAGTCTGGATATCAGCCAACATGATATTAGTCAGTATGATCTTGATGCGTCGGCAGAACTCAAACCGGATGTTTGCGCTTACCTGAAACGCCCGGTCATACCAGAGGGTAAGAATGACCTGATCAAGGTCTCTCAAATGCCGGATTTGGTCATTGAGATACTTTCGCCGCGGCAATCGGTTGATTATCTGGTCAGAAAGACCAACGCCTATTTTGAACTGGGTGTGAGAACAGGCTGGTTGGTTAACCCTGACCAAAAAATCATAACCGTCTATTCAAGACCTGAGCGAAATCTGCGAGGTAAAACCTTTGCCTTAGACACCACACCAGAAGTCATTGACGATATTATAGATATCCGATTCTTAATGAGAGAAATCTTTGAAGAGGAAGAGTAGCAGGATTGAACTCCTCAAGCAAAAAAATCTTAAAGAACTAATTATGCACGTTATCTCAATAAAAGCGTTAAAGCAGCTTTTTAAAAGAAAGAAATACCACCTAAATCCTGCAAGTAGAAAAAAATAATGGTAAAATAGAAAAGAAAATAGTATACTAAATAACAGGTGATATTTAATTAATAAACGATTGAGGAGTCACCATTTCCATGAGTAAGTATAGAACTAAAAAAACTAAAAAATCACCTAGTAAAACGAGCAAAATTCACTTTCAG
>JAGLHR010000676.1 GCA_023143415.1 Thiomargarita sp.
AACATAGTGCGTAACATCAGTAAATCAATCAAATCTGATCCTATTGATTAGCCATCAAATAAACGATTTCAATATACCTATTATTTTTCCACCATCGCCAAAAGTATAGGAACAAACATCTATAGTCGCTGTGTTATCCTTTAAACTGATAAACTGCCATAATTCCCCATTAGTCACTACGCCATATACAGTAGGAATATTATTGTTTTTACGATCATTAAATATCCTAGCAGCCTCCATCTCTGCTATACACTGAGGTAACGCTTCTCCTAAATCACCTTTCTTAGCTTCGACTAATACAATAACAGGGGAAATGATATATAATTGGTTGTGACTTTTACTTATTAAACCATCGGGCGCACCTGTTAACCCTTTACTGCTATCTACATTAAAAGTCGTTCCTAAGAAAAAGCTTATAGGTACATGCTCTTCTAACTCAATTAATACCTGATCCACGATTAATGCTTGCCTGGCCACTTCCGTACCTATGGTAATCGCTTTGGTATAGGCTCTTTTCATGGTTTCTATAAACCATTGAGATACCTCAACAGGTTCAATATTGCTATATATTTTATTCGCTTCATTTATTACTATCCCTAATTTCTCATTGATTTGATCTAAAGTTTTAAAATCACTATAAGCCATTATTGAATCCAAATTGGTCAAGTTAAGCCATGTAGGGTGGGCAACAACAAGATGTTGCCCAGCACTTTTTTCATGAGGAAGCCGTTGCACGAAAAGGACTTTGCCCACCCTACCTCACTAAATTCGGTGGAAAAAACCTGACAGGTTTCCAAAACCTGTCAGGTTTGTGCAAGGCAATTTATCTTCTCTAAATTCGGTGGAAAAAACCTGTCAGGTTTGTGCAAGGCAATTTATCTTCTCTAAATTCGGTGGAAAAAACCTGACAGGTTTCCAAAACCTGTCAGGTTTGTGCTAACCCGACCTACCATACTTACAAAGCTAAAGCGTTGGACTCCATCATATCCGATATGCTTCAGTATTTAGCCAACACGCGACTTGATGTTGTGGTTCTTGCTCTATTAACAAAGGGGTATTTTGTGAACAATGTTTCGTTGAAGTAGAACAACGAGTAGAAAAACGACATCCGGCGGGATATTCATAAGGCATGGGTACTGTGCCTTGAATAGAAGTGATCTTTTTATGCCCTGGTTTTGGCAAGGCGTTTAATAATGCTTGCGTGTAGGGATGCAAAGGGTTTTTGAAGAGAGAACGAACTGGACTATGTTCTGCGATTTCTCCAGCGTACATCACTAAAACACGCTGGGCAAAATGGGCGACAACGCCTAAATTATGTGTAATCAATAAGATTGCCATACCCATCTCATCTTGGAGTTGTTTGAGAAGGTGCATAATTTGGGCTTGTATAGTGACATCAAGTGCGGTTGTCGGTTCATCGGCTATCAAGATAGTGGGTTTACAGGCTAAAGCCATCGCAATCATAACACGCTGTTTCATTCCACCAGAAAGTTCATGAGGATATTGATCGATACGGCTGCGTGGCGATGGAATGCCAACTTTTTTTAATAAACTGAGTACTTCTGGTTGTGCTTCGCGCTCTGTTATCTGAAAATGGTGAGTGAAGACTTCAGCGATTTGATGACCAATCGTGAATACGGGATTAAGGGAAGTCATCGGTTCCTGAAAAATCATGCCGATTTGCTGCCCTCGAATCTTTTGGAATTCTACTTGGGGAAGCCCGACAAGTTCCTGCCCTTTCAGTTTTATGCTCCCTTGTGTGATGCATCCTGGTTCTTCGATAAGCCCCATCATAGCCAGTGCGGTTACTGATTTTCCACAACCCGATTCGCCGACCAATGCCACTGTTTCTCCGGCATTAATCTCAAACGCAACGTTTTCTACCACTTTTAATTCGCCCTGATCTGTAAAAAAGGAAACGTGGAGATTAGCCACTTCTAACACAGAATTTTTGACGGTCATTTAACGCCTCCGCAATTTAGGATTAAGGGCTTCGCGCATTCCTTCGCCCACCAAGTTAAAAGCTAATACAATGATAAGAATGGCTATGCCGGGAATGACAAAGAGCCATGGCGCGTCAAAAATAAAATTTTTACCATCTGCCAGAATATTGCCCCAAGTGGCATAAGGGGGCTGTACCCCAAACCCAAGAAAACTTAATGCAGATTCGGTTAAGATTGCTGTTGCCACGCCAATAATAGCCGAGACTAAAACTGGCGCGGTTGCGTTAGGAACCATGTGCAGAAAAATAATACGCCATTCTGGTAATCCCAATGCTTTCGCAGCAACGACAAAATCTTGTTCTCGCAATGTTAAAAATTCTGCACGTACAAAGCGTGTAGTTCCCATCCAACTGGTTAATCCTATAATAATCATAATGTTATAGATACTCGGCGGTAATAGAGCGACTACGGTAAGTATCAAAAAAAACGTGGGAAAGCAGAGCATGACATCGGTAAAACGCATGATTAGGGTATCAACTGAAATAAACCCGATACGGATATTGCCATAGAAACCGGCTAATCCACCGAGCAAAATACCGATGAAAGTCGATAAACCAACCGCCACAAAACCGATAGAAAGTGAGACAAAAGAACCTTGCAACATTCTGGCGAAAACGTCGCGCCCTAATTCATCTGTACCAAGTATATAAATTCCAAATAGCGGAATATCTTCTACGAGCAATTGTTTTGAGGGAAATGATAGCGGTGGAAAAAATTTATCGACTAATCTTACTGTTGAGGGATCAAATATGATGATCCATTCTGTCATTATTTTACCCAGAATAGCGGCAATAATGAGTAAAAACAAAACGATTAAGCCGAGTAGGGCTAACTGATCTTTTTTGAAGAGTCGCCAAAATTCTTGAAAGGGTGTTTTCGATTGGGTTGTCATTATTATATATTCTTTAATTGTACTTTTGTTAAAATTTGAATATTAATGATTGACGATTAGTATAGAAATTCTGATTCAGAACAAAAAATCGGATTTCTTTATTCGCTTAATTAGAATTGACGCACATGAGTACAACGGATTTTAGAATGGATTAAATCGACGAGGATAAAGTTTTTTGAAAAAAAACTTTATCCTCGATCATAACGTTTTTTAAAACCCGTTTTTCAGCCGAAAGTTTTTTGAAGAAAAACTTTCGGCTGAAATTCTAAAATCCGTTGTACTTTTTTTTATAATATCATAAAATGAATATAATAATATTAATTAATAATTAACAATAATTTTAACTATTATGACGACATTTAAAAATAAATCTTACGGCATTATGATAGTGGATCGCTCTGAAGTTGCCCGCGGTATCCTTTCCCATATTTTGCAAAAAGAAATATATGATGCTTATATCATTACCTGTGGCAGTGCTGAAGAGGCGATGGAGTATTTGCATCGGGAAAAATTTGATCTGATAACGACTTCATTATTGTTACCAGGTTTAGATGGACTTGATTTATGTCATGAAATTCGCAAAAGTGAAAAGCAACATCTCACACCCGTGATTGTGGTTTCTGCTGATGCTGATCAACGTTTATTGCGCGAAGGATTTTCAGCGGGAGTCACTGATTATTTTAATAAATCATTGGGTTATAAGCGTCTCGTTGAATTTATCAAAGATGTGTTACAACGGCATGCAGGGCTAGTGGGCAGAATACTTTATGTGGAAGATAGTTTAACCACCGCGCAAGCCACTCAAACACTTATGGAAAAACATGGATTGCACGTGACTCATCTCACCAGTGCTGAAAAAGCGTTAGAACATCTCAAGAAAACAAGAAATTTAGATGATAATGTAGAAGAAGAATTTGATATTGTTTTTACTGATTTTTTTCTTGAGGGAGAAATGACGGGAGGAGATTTGTTATATGCTATTCGTACACAACTTAATTACTCCCGCCAAGAAATGCCCGTTTTAGTGATTACCATTGAAGACAATAAAAAATGTCAGACAGAAATTTTTCATGCAGGGGCTAACGATTTCATTACTAAACCCATTATTGGAGAAGTGTTAATTGCTCGCGTGAAATCATTATTATTAATTAAACATCAATATAACGTGATTAAACGCTGTTCTAAGGATATTTACAAATTAGAAACCACCGATGGTTTAACGGGAGCGCGTAATAAACAATTTTTGCTTGAACAAGGGAAAACAATTATGGCGCATAATCCTAATGTCTGTTTGATGATGATTGATATTGATCGTCTTGAAGAGATTGACAAGGTTCAAGGGCATCTAATCGCTGATCATGTATTACATATCATTGGGCAATTTCTCATTAATTCTTTTTCCAAAGGCGTAACAGTTGCTCGTTTTGTCGGTAAAAAATTTACGATATTAATGCCAGATTGTGCGTTGGAAAAGGGTAAAATCATTGCAGAAAATTTGCGCCAGAAAATAATGGAACTTAAACCAGAAAACTTGGAAGTGACTGTCAGTATTGGCTTGACTTCTTCTGAAGGGGTTGCTGATATGAATTTAACAGCCCTGATTAAAGATGCCGAAAGTGCCCTACGTGCCGCACAAAAAGAAGGTAATAATCGCACTTGTTTATGTATCACCAGTAAAAACATTGCGCCTGCTTAAATAATTATTGATGATCTTTGTACAGGATTTTTTTTATAATTCATTGATTTAAATCACTTTTCATTGTTAGAATCAGAATTTTCAGAATTAACAGAATTTAAAACCTTGTAACTACTCAGGGCTCAGGGCAACCACAAGGGATTGCCCCTACATCAGAAGATTTTCGTTCGTATTAATAAGGATATTGTCGTAGGGGCAATCCTTTATGGTTGCCCTGAATGGTAGGGGCAATCCTTTATGGTTGCCCTGATTATGTCGTAGGGCAAATCCCTTGTGCTTGCCCTGATTATGTCGTAGGCTGCACACCCTTG
>JAGLHR010000677.1 GCA_023143415.1 Thiomargarita sp.
AAAAAACTAAAACCTCGTCACTTGATTACTCTAAATCCTCCTTTGATTTAATCCGTTTATTTCTCAAATCCATTCGAGGCTTACAGTTTTTCTTCAAAAAACTGTAAGCCTCGAATGTACTTAACGTTAATGAGGCACTACCTGAGTAGTTACATTTAATAAATTAATTGAATAACCGTTCTAAATCATTAAATATTGCCAAGCCCATTAAACACAGTAAAAGGGCTAAACCAATGCGTTGTAAAAAAAATTCCGTATTTTCAGTCACAGGGCTTCCTTTAACCCATTCTATTGAATATAAGAACAAATGACCACCATCAAGCAATGGAATGGGTAATAAATTGATGACACCCAAGCTAACACTGACTAAACCTAAAAAGGATAAAAAAACAGCTAAACCTAATTGAGCGGACTGTCCTGCAAATTGGGCAATACTGATTGGTCCACTGATATGTTCATAAGAAACTTGCAAAGTCAACATTTTGACCATGAGGCGCAAAGTTAATATGCTCATGTCATAAGTTTTTTCTATGCCGTTAGTAAAGGAATTCCACAAATTATAACGTTCAATTGTAAAATAAGGGGCATAAACACCCATTCGCCCTTTACCATTGATATTATCAGGTATCAATATTAATTTGAGTCTTTGACCGTTCCTTTCAATCTCCGCATGAATATCTTGTCCTGGACGTTGATTAACATATTCTGCCCAACTGCTCCAATCGCTAATCGGTTTGTCATCCAAAGCGATTATTTTATCACCATACTGTAATCCCGCTTTTTCAGCGGCATGGTCAGGCATGACTTCACCAATGAGCGCGGGCCAAGGGGAGCGATAAGGACGCAAACCCACTTTCTTAAAAAATTGGCCTTGAGCAAGATCATCAATTGTAAATCCCTGTAAATTCAAAACAATGTCATGTTGATGACCTGGGTTATCCTGGACTGTGTATATCAATTCTTGTTTATTATCAAGGAGTTGTTGCAATGTTGCTTGCATGACACTGTCCCAACGTGCTGCGGGCTGCTCATTAATGGCAATAATTTGTTGACCAGAACGAAAACCTGCTTGTTCTGCTAAACTTTGAGGGGTAACTTCACCGACCAGTGCAGTCATGCCAGTTACTCCGACCATAAACATTATGGTATAGGCGATGATGGCAAACAAAAAGTTAAACAGGGGACCTGCAAAAACAATAGCAGTACGGACCCATAAAGGTTTTCGACTAAACGCACGGGACAAGTCTTCTGGAGCAATCTCCTCGTCTTTCTGCTCTCCCAGCATTTTGACGTAACCCCCCAAGGGGAACGGCGCAATCACAAATTCGGTCTGATCTTTACCAAAACGGCGCAACCATAAGGGTTTCCCGAATCCAATGGAAAAACGCAGAATTTTTACATCCAAGTGCCGCGCAACCCAGTAATGACCAAATTCATGCACAGTCACTAAAATACCGATAACAACGATAAAGGCGAGTAAAGTTTGTATGATTAACATTAGTTTTTAGTTTTTAGTTAATTCAATGTGTACGTTTTTTTCTGTTCAACGCTTAGGAATGGTCATGAAATAACTTCTTCAAGTCAAACTCAAAACCAGACCTGGCAGGTTCAAAAGAAAACCTGCCAGGTCAAAGTCGGAGAGGTTCAAGTTTTTTGAAACTTGAACCTCGAAACCAAAGTCAAAATCAAGTTTGGTCGCTGCTCTTGACCTGCCAGGTTTTGTTTTAACCTGGCAGGTCTGGTTTTAAAGTTGACTAAATTATTTTATGCACGTTCCTTAATTATTGGAGTTCAACGCTTCAGCTTTGTGCGTTTTTTTCACAATTAATCAGTTCCGAAGCCAAATCACGAGCATGGGCATCATCCTCAAGAATTATATCTATTGATGTCGCCTTATGTCCACTTAATTTGGATAAAGTCGTTTCAACGACTTTAGAAATCGCTGTAA
Source organism: Thiomargarita sp. (assembly GCA_023143415.1). Taxonomy (GTDB): domain Bacteria; phylum Pseudomonadota; class Gammaproteobacteria; order Beggiatoales; family Beggiatoaceae; genus QNES01. The sequence continues at coordinate 1,949 of JAGLHR010000677.1, forward strand.
AACGTAAACGCTTTTGCAAAAAGGCTTCTACAGCTATTTCATTAGCTGCATTTAAAATAGTCGTTGTTGTACCACCCGCTAACAAGGCATCATAAGCCAATTTTAAGCAAGGAAAGCGATTAAAATCAATCGCCTCAAAATCCAATTGGGCAATTTCAGTTAAATTCAAACGGGGAACGCCTGAAGAAATACGTTTGGGCCAGGCCAAAGCATAAGCAATAGGTGTACGCATATCAGGTTGACCTAACTGCGCTAATACAGAACCATCAATATATTCAACCAGTGAATGAATCACACTTTGTGGATGTAGTACCACTTCTATTTTATTAGGGGGGGTAGAAAATAACCAGCAAGCTTCAATCACCTCCAAACCTTTATTCATCATGGTGGCAGAATCGACTGATATTTTGCGCCCCATATTCCAATTGGGGTGTGCACAGGCTTGTTCTGGGGTAACATCATGCAATTGTTCAACGGAATAAGTCCGAAACGGCCCTCCAGAGGCGGTTAGCAAGAGACGACTTATTTCTGTATGATGCGTCTCCTGCTGGATTCCTGTATTCTTCTTAAATGGCAAACATTGAAAAATAGCACTATGTTCACTATCAACGGGCAATAATTCTGCGCCATGTTTGCGTACTGTTTCTATCAGTATCTGCCCTGACATGACAAGGGCTTCTTTATTAGCAAGTAAAAGCCGTTTACCTGCTTTGGCAGCCGCCAACGTGGGCAATAATCCTGCACTACCCACTATTGCAGCCATCACTAAATTTGTTTCTGGCAAACTCGCGACAAAAGTGAGTCCATCAGTGCCGCTTAAAACTTGTACAGGTGCATTAATCTTTTTTAAGCGCAGCGAGAGCCGTTCCGCTGCATCAGAATCCGCCATGACTGCATAGCGGGGCATCCATTCTAAACATAAGGCTTCTAAACGATCAACCTGTTGGTGTGCCGTTAGAGCAATGACTTCATAATCCTGTCGATGCTGTTTTATGACTTCAAGGGTGTTAAGACCGATGCTACCCGTCGCACCCAATATAGTAATGCCCTTCAAAACACGTTTCCTAGTAATAAAATCAGGCCAACCACAAAAATGGGCGCAGCCGAGGTTAAACTATCAATGCGATCAAGCACACCACCATGACCTGGTAATATTTGACCGCTGTCTTTTATGCCAGCTTGACGCTTAAACACGCTTTCTAACAAATCTCCAATAATTGACGCAATGACTGTCAGCAAACATAATAACATAAAATATGATAATGTCATTAATGACATTGATTCAAATAAAGCATAAGCGAGCGAAATCAGTAAAGTCATCAGCAAAGCCCCTGCCACGCCTTCCCAGCTTTTTCCAGGACTAATTTGATCAGCCAATTTTGTTCTGCCCCATTTTTGTCCAACAAAGTAAGCCCCACTGTCTGCTGCCCAAATGAGTACGAATAAAAAAAGTACCCATTCTCCACCAAAACGTTCATGCAAAATCAATAGGGCGATCCAGGGTGGCAGTAAAATAAATAAACCCAATAAGGCTTTAACAAGCGGTGAGGTTGGTATGAGATGATGACCTTTTTGATAACGCAATATCCAATACAGAGCCAATATCCACCACAGACAAGCGCCTATTAAAATCGTCATCATCGTCGGCTTATGCCAGAACAGAGAAAGTATTAATAGTGCTACACCAATTATGATGGCATAAATAGGTCGTTTCTTTTGAGAGTAACCACAAATATTTGCCCATTCATACGCGCCAAGCACAACAAAAATGCTCATAAACCATGCCAGCGTCTGCGAGGATAAACTTAATAATACCCACACGATTAGTGGGATTAAAATAAGGGCAGTCAGCAGACGTTGTTTAAGCATTTTCTTCTTCAACCTGTTCGCTTGTACGTCCAAAACGGCGTTGACGGGCGGAAAACGAATTTAAGGCTTCCATAAAAGCCGCTTTATCAAAATCTGGCCATAAAGTTTCAGTCAAATACATTTCTGTATAAGCTAATTGCCATAATAAGAAATTACTTATCCGCTTTTCTCCACCTGTGCGGATGAATAAATCTGGCTCTGGCAAATTAGCTAAACATAATTGCTCTGCAAAGAGGCTTTCGTTAATTTCTTGACTTTTCAATGTGCCTTGTTCGACTTTTTCTGCCAAGCGTTTTGCCGCTTCGACAATATCCCAATGACCACCATAATTGGCTGCAATGTTCAAAGTTAAACCTGAATTATGTTCAGTTCTTTTTTCGGCTTCGTGAATAAGTTCTTGTAATTTCTCGGTAAAAGCTTCACGGACACCAATAATGCGTAGGCGCACATTATTTTTATCTAACCTCTTAACTTCCCGCTGCAATGCCGTCATAAATAACTCCATAAGCAGACTGACTTCTTTTTTAGGCCGTCGCCAGTTTTCACTGCTGAATGCGAATAGAGTTAATACTTTAATCTTTTGTTCTGCACATAATTTGAGTATTTTACGCACGGTTTCGACACCTGCTTTATGTCCAGCATAGCGGGGTAAGAATCTTTTTTTCGCCCAACGACCATTACCATCCATGATAATGGCAATATGGCGTGGAATACGAGAATGAGTCATTTATTTTTTTATTCTGTTAAGGTTCTTGCAAAATTCTTGTCTTGTTATGAGGGCAGACACGCAGGTCTGCCCCTACAAAACATCATGAATTAACTGATTGTAGGGGCTGATTGTAGGGGCGAACCTGCGTGTTCGCCCTCTGATTGTAGGGGCGAACCTGCGTGTTCGCCCTCTGATTGTAGGGGCGAACCTGCGTGTTCGCCCTCGTTTTCATCCATGAGTTTTGCAAGAGCCTCTGTTACCAGTTAATTAAACGTCCATTAATTCAGTTTCTTTTTCAGCTAACACGGTATCAATTTTTTTGATAAATTGGTTCGTTAGTTTTTGGACATTTTCTTCAGCGCGATGTTCTTCATCTTTAGAAATATCTCCCTCTTTCATTAATTCTTTCAGATCCTGATTGGCATCACGACGACTATTGCGAATGGCTACCCGTGCCCCTTCCGCTTCATGGCGCACGATTTTTACCAAATCACGACGACGCTCTTCCGTCATAGCTGGCAAAGGTACACGCAATAAATTTCCAACATTGCTTGGATTTAGTCCTAAATCAGAATCTCGAATGGCTTTTTCTACCACCGTCACCATACTTTTTTCAAAAGGGGTCACGCCTAGCGTCCGTGAATCTAGTACTGTGATATTAGCTGTTTGGCTGATAGGAACTGTCGAGCCGTAATAAGGTATAGTCAGATGATCGAGTAAAGAGGTATGAGCGCGTCCTGTCCGAATTTTAATTAATGAAGACTTCAGGGCGTTAACACTTTTTTGCATTCGTTCATCAGCCTCGTTTTCAATCATTTCAATCATTTCGTTCATTTGGCTTCTCCATCATTGTCAATGAGCGTTCCTTCATCAAAACCTGCAATGGCACGGGATAATGCGCCAGCCTTTCCAATGTTAAGAACTCGCAATGGCATGTTGTTATCCCGACATAAAACGACTGCTGTGGTATCCATCACACCTAATCCGAGTTGAATGACTTTATTATAGCTTAATCGTGAAAAACGTTTAGCGGTTGGATCAGTCACAGGATCAGATGAATAAACGCCATCAACTTTGGTGGCTTTTATCATTAAATCGGCATTTATCTCAATAGCGCGTAAGCTGGCGGCGGAATCTGTGGTAAAAAAAGGGTTGCCTGTGCCAGCGACAAAGATAACGACTTGTCCTTTTTCTAAGTAGCTGATGGCGTGTCGCTGTGTGTAATGTTCACAAACGCTATTGATATTAATGGCTGACATAACGCTGGCTTTTATCCCTACTTTTTGTAGGGCATCTTGTAGGGCTAAACCATTGATTACTGTAGCCAACATGCCCATGTAATCAGCCGATACTTTATTTATACCTTTTGCTGTCAAGCCGGCACCGCGATAAATATTACCACCACCGATAACTAAGCCTATTTGCACGCCAAGCTGCACAATGTCATGCAATTCGTTAGCAATGCGGGATAGGGTGTGAGTTTCTATACCAAAGTTAGCCTCACCCATCAATACCTCGCCACTGAGTTTTAATAAGACGCGACGATAGGTATTCGTAACTTCTTTAGACATGGTTGAACTTTTTCAATTTGATCTGAGTACAACGGTTCAGGGGATTGAACGGATTTTTTCTTTTCGTGAATTGGAATTTTAGATTATCACTGCACATTTTTTCTTGTTTGAATCAGAATTAACAGAATATTCGAGGCGAAAGTTTTTCTTCAAAAAACTTTCGCCTCGAATAGAATTTTCAGAATACCTTTCGAGGCTAAAGTTTTTTTAAAGAAAAAACTTTAGCCTCGATTTCAATTTTTAATAATTTTATTATGCGAATTAAGAAAAGTTGCAAAGCTAAAGCGTTGAATTCCTAAGCTCAAAGCTAAAGCGTTGAACTCCTAAGCTCAAAGCTAAAGCGTTGAACTCCTAAAAGCGTTGAACTCCAAAATTTCAACTCTTAATTCTATTCTGAAAATTCTCAAATTCTGAAAATTCTGATTCCAAAAATGTGTTAAATATTGTTGATTAATCCTTTTTCACTTGTTGCATGACTTCATCGGCAAAGTTTTCGCTTTTCTTTTCAATACCTTCACCGACTTCAAAACGGTCAAAATGTACGACAGTCGCTTCTTTCGCTTTGAGCAATTTTTCCACTTTTTGATCAGGCTCTTTGACGAATGGTTGACCAAGTAGGGTCACTTCGCCTAAAAATTTATTGATGCGACCACCGACCATTTTTTCAATGATATGAGCGGGCTTGCCACTGTTAGCGGCTTGTGCGGCGAAAATGTCCTTTTCTTTGTCAATAACCTCGGTGGGTACTTGATCAGGAGATATGCACAATGGGCGACTGGCAGCAATGTGCATAGCGATGTCTTTGGCTAATTCGGCATCACCACCGCGCATATCGACTAAAACACCAATTCGCGCACCATGTAAATACACGCCCAGGTTTTTTTGCGATTCCATCAAAGCAAAACGCCGCACATTGACATTTTCACCAATTTTGGCAATTAAATCTTGACGAACATTCTCAACGCTTTTGTCACTGTTAATGAAAGGGGCAGCCATCAAGGCTTCCAAATTGCTGGGGCATTCGCGTAAAACAGTTGCAGCCAGCGCGTCACAAAAACCTTTGAAGTCATCGGCTTTAGAAACAAAGTCTGTTTCACTGTTCACTTCTACCATTGCAGCATGGTTGCTGTCTTGCTGTATGACAATCAAACCTTCGGCAGCAATTCTCCCTGCTTTTTTGGCGGCTTTGGCTTGACCCGATTTACGCATTGCTTCAATGGCGGCTTCAATATCGCCTCCACTTTCTACCAGTGCTTTTTTACATTCCATCATGCCCGCACCAGTGCGTTCACGCAGCTCTTTAACCAATGCTGCTGTAATCTTCATTTTTTCAAAACCTCTTGTTTAGAATTGGGAAATCATTCGCCTACTTAGTTGTTTCGTCCTCATCCCCAGAATCAATATTTTCACCAACTTCTTCTACAAAATCATCTTCATCTGTGTTCGTGTCCATTTTTAAAGTCGCTTGATCAGCTTCAATAATGGCATCTGCTATCCCATTAACATATAATGTGATAGAACGAATTGCATCGTCGTTGCCCGGGATGATGTAATCAACATTTTTAGGGCTATTGTTCGTATCTACAACACCAACGACGGGAATGCCCAGTTTAGCAGCTTCTTTAATGGCAATTTTTTCGTTGCCCACGTCAACAACAAATAAGGCGTCGGGCAAGCCGTCCATATTTTTAATCCCGCCCAGGCTTCGCTCCAATTTTTCCAATTCACGGGTCAGTGAAAGAGCCTCTTTTTTCGTGATGTGATACAATGTGCCATCTTGTGTGATCATCTCTATATCTTTGAGACGCTTGATTGAGGATTTGACCGTTTTATAATTGGTCAGCATACCTCCTAGCCAACGACGATTGACGTAGGGCATACTACAGCGGAGGGCGGCTTCTTTAATAACCTCTTGTGAGGCACGTTTTGTACCGACAAATAAAATTTTGCCTTTTTTGGCTGCCAATTTACCTAAAAAATTCGCTGCATCATTATACATGGGCAGCGTAGATTCAAGGTTAATAATGTGAATCTTGTTGCGTTCCCCAAAAATATAGGGGGCCATTTGGGGATTCCAATAACGAGTTTGATGCCCAAAATGCACCCCTGCTTCTAGCATTTGACGCATAGAAATATTTGACATATTCTAACTGACTCCAGTAGGGTTATTCCTCCATACACCCCATAGATTGACTTCCTTTTTTTTGAGTTCAGAAAACTCTGTTTTTTTAACATCAGAGTTTTTTAAACTAAAAACTGAGAGATAGAAGCACCCTTATCTATGTGACGGCGTATGTGTGAGATTACTTTTAATTGTAAATTATAGTAAGCCTCTTGCAAAACCTAGTTTCGAGCTTAGAAATCCGATTTTTGAAAAAAATCGCTTAAAACTTGTGTGTTAGAGTTTTGCAAGAATTTCATCGTAAGAGAGATATTACTACACTATAATATCATAAAATATTTATCACAACAATTTATTGTCATGTCGCCAATCTCTATAAAAACGAAAGAAGAAATTGAAAAAATGCGTATCGCTGGACGTTTGGCTGTTGACGTATTGAATATGATCACACCTTATGTCAAAGCAGGTGTGAAGACTGAGGAGTTGGATCGTTTGTGCCATGATTATATCGTTAATGTGCAGCAAGCTTACCCTGCCCCTTTAAATTATAAGAATTTTCCTAAATCTATTTGTACTTCTGTTAATCATCAGGTTTGTCATGCGGTTCCTGGGGAAAAGAAGTTAAAAAATGGGGATATTATGAACATTGATATCACCGTTGTCAAAAATGGGTATCATGGTGATACGAGTCGAATGTTTATAATTGGCAAACCCAGTATCCGTGCTAAACGCCTTGTAGAAATTGCTTATGAATGTCTATGGATTGGCATACATCAAGTTAAGCCTGGGGTTGATTTAAGTGTTGTTGGTAAGGCTATTCAACGTTATGTGGAATCAAAAAAATGTTCTGTTGTACAGGAATATTGTGGGCATGGGATAGGCTATAAGTTTCATGAAGAACCCGAGGTGTTACATTATTTTGATCCTAAATCTAAGAAGAATAAGAATATTTTATTAAAACCAGGTATGACGTTTACTATTGAGCCAATGATTAATGCAGGTAAGCGGGAAATCAAATTATTGCCTGATCAATGGACAGTTGTTACAAAAGATCATAGTCTGTCGGCTCAATGGGAACATACCATTTTGGTAACTGAGGAGAGTTTTGAGGTATTGACTTTGGGTGAAGGTGAAGAGGTTTTTTGCCCTTAAAGTAGAGACTCATTTTTTATGAACCTATTCGGCCCTATTCGTTTTTGAGCTTAGAATTCGATTCGAGGTTTAAGTTTTTTGAAGAAAAACTTAAACCTCGAATAAAGTTTTTTCTTTAAAAAAAACTTTAGCCTCGAACCGATTTTTTGAAAGGATTTCTTAAACCTCGTGTTCAAAAAACCAGAATGCTTTTAGCCTTGAAATTGATTTCAAGGCTAACCGCTGAGTAGTTACGGCAAAATTTCAGTGACGCTGATTGCACCACGTAAATCTCCTGCTTGATAACCTGTTGCTTTATCTTCAGGATATAACTTTTTGAGTTCATCCTGAATGTCTTGCTCAATTTCTGAACCATGACAAGTGAGACAGGGGGCGGAAACACGAATCGCCTTCATGTAACGGAGTTGACGCTGCCCGTCTTTTTCAATGATTTCGTGAAAATCAAGTGTTTTAAGCTTTTCGCCCTTTGCCTTGCGTTGTTCAAACTTTTCTAATACCGCTGTTTCCCATGCATCAGGCGCATGATTGGCATTGCGTGGTTTCTGACTGACTCGTTTCATGGAAAAACCTTTTTTTTCCAATAAAGCCGCACTGATTTTAGGGGCTTCTGTGTGACACACTTCTACCCCTTTGATGGGACCACCTGCTTTTATAGCCGCTTTGAGTTCCGATTTTAAAGCACCACCCAGTTCTTTCATGGCACTGAGGTAAGTTGCTTTTTTGGCTTCGATGTCGATGTCATTTTTATCAGCCAGTACGATTGGACTACAAATCAGGCTAACTGCGGCAATACTGAGGGCAAAATGCTTCATATATTAATCTCTTCCTTTTTAAATGAAAATGTTAGTCCAAAGCTAAAGCGTTGAACTCCAAAATACATAAACGCCCAAAGCTAAAGCGTTGAACTCCAAAATACGTCCAAAAACGCTCGCTCGTAACTACTCAGGGCAACCATAAAGGATTGCCCCTACAACAATACTCTTAACTGACGAAAATATTCTTATGTAGGGGCAATCCCTTGTGGTTGCCCTGAGTAGTTACAAACGCTCAAAACTTTAGCTTTGAACACAAAATAAGCATATAACAATTTAAACAATTTATCAAATGGATGACGCACAATTACTCCGATACAGCCGCCAAATTTTATTACCCCAAGTTTCGTTAACTGGACAGGAAAAACTCCTACAATCAAAAGTGTTGATTGTTGGCTTGGGGGGCTTGGGTTCACCAGTAGCGATGTATTTGGCAGCGGCAGGTGTAGGGCATTTGGTACTTGCCGATTTTGATTATGTGGATTTATCCAATTTACAACGGCAAATAATGCATTCATCAGCAGAATTAGGACAACATAAGTCGGTATCTGCTCAAAAAAAATTACAAGCACTTAATCCTAATGTGCAAATAACCCTTATTAAACAACGTCTTAAAGAAAAATATTTAAAAAATATTATGAGCGATGTTGATGTTGTTGTTGATTGTAGCGACAATTTTGCGACGCGCTTTGCTCTTAATGCTGCTTGTGTGCGTTCAGGTGTCGCATTGGTTTCGGGAGCGGCATTACGTTGGGAAGGGCAAGTTGCCGTTTTTTTTCCTGCTGAAAAAAATAGCCCTTGTTATCGTTGTTTATATGATGACAATGATGAACAAACTGAAACGTGTAGTGAGGCAGGTATATTGGCACCGCTAGTAGGAGTTGTTGGTAGTATTCAGGCTTCCGAGGTGATCAAGGTGTTATTAAATATTGGGGATTCTCTTTGTGGTAAATTATTGCTATTTTATGCTTACACTGGAAAGTGGCGTATTTTGAAATTGCATCAAGACCCTACTTGTCCTGTGTGTACTTTGAAATAATTGGAGGAGGTTCTTGCAAATCTCTTATGATGAGGGCGAACACTCTTATGATGAGGGCGAACTCTTATGATGAGGGCGAACATGCAGGTTCGCCCCTACAATCCGTTAATCCGTGATGTTTTGTAGGGGCATACCTGCCGTGTCTGCCCTCTACAATTTCTTATGATGATGGCGAACTGATATGGCTATTACTATTAAATTTTTTGCGAGTTTGCGTGAACAGGTGGGAAAGAGCGAAGTTCAAATTGAACTTTCTGATTCATTGACTGTGGGAGAAGTGTGGGCGCAAGTTTGTGATAATAGCCCTTTACCTATTCATATACTTATGGCGGTGAATAAGGAATATTCAAAACAAGATACGCGGGTGCAGGATGGCGACGAGGTTGCTTTTTTTCCGCCTGTGACTGGAGGTTGAAATATGAAAGTTGAAATCATCTCAAAAATATTTAACCCTTGGGAAGAATTACAAGCTTATGAAAAAACATTAATTGCACAAGGAAAATATGGTGCAGTTGCCACGTTTGTTGGTACAATGCGCGACTATAATGAAGGTGATATAGTACAAGCGATGTTTTTAGAACATTATCCAGGCATGACGGAAAAGTATTTGCAGACGTTGAGTGAAACAGCGTTACAACGCTGGGATATTCTTGATACGTTAATTATTCATAGGATAGGGGAGATAAAACCGGGGGAGACTATAGTATTAGTTGCCGCTTGGGCAGGGCATCGCGCTCCTGCTTTTGAATCTTGTCGCTTTTTAATTGATGAATTGAAATCTCGTGCGCCCTTTTGGAAACAGGAAACTTTGAGTGAAGGTGTACGTTGGTTGGATCAATGCCATTGAACGAAAAAACCTGACAGGTTTCAAAAACCTGTCAGGTTTATACCAAACTTTTTTAAGTCTTTATAAATCTGTTAATAACGCATCCTTAATCTGAGAAGGCGCAAACCCTCGATATTGTAAAAAACGGGCTTGTTTGGCAAATTCACGTTGTCCTTTTGGCAAATCTTCTCCAAAGCGTTTTTGCCGTGCATTACTGGCGAGTGTTACCCAGTTAGTCTCGTTTGTCTCTAACACGTCTTTCACTAATTCTTCGGCAATACCGCGTTCTCGTAATTCTTGTTGAATACGCAAGAGTCCAAATCCTTTTTGAGTTCTCATACGCACATAGCTTTCAGCAAAACGTTCATCACTTAATAAATTTCCCGCTTGCAATTGGCTTAATACGCTGTCAATCACCTTTTTTTCAAAACCTTTGCGTGTTAATTTTTGTTCTAATTCAAAACGGCTATGTTCACGTATTGATAAATACTTTATGGCACTTGAACGTGCTTGTGTAACTGAAGAGGGATTAATCATGGTTCAGGTTGACACACTGTCTAAGATTTCTTACTACGCTTCGATAAAGCCGTTTTCTCTACTTTAGGAGAGGAGGAGGTTTCAGATGTTTTGAGTAGCAATTTATCACGGATTTGTTGCTCAATGGTTTTAGCCGATTCTTTGTTTTCTTTTAAGTAAGTGCGGACATTTTCCTTGCCCTGACCGATTTTATCACTTTTGTAGCTATACCATGCCCCAGCTTTATCAATGATATCGTGTTTGACTCCCAATTCAATCAGTTCACTTTCTCTGGAGATACCCTCCCCATAGACAATGTCAAATATGGCTTCTCTAAATGGCGGAGCAACTTTGTTTTTAACGACTTTAACGCGGGTTTCATTACCGATGATTTCATCGCCCCGTTTTAAGGCACCAATGCGCCGTATATCAAGGCGTACAGTAGAATAAAACTTGAGCGCGTTGCCGCCTGTTGTCGTTTCAGGTGAGCCAAACATCACGCCGATTTTCATGCGAATTTGGTTGATGAAAACGACTAAGGTATTGGTACGATTAATATTAGCCGTGAGTTTACGCAACGCTTGTGACATTAAACGCGCTTGTAATCCCATGTGTGAATCACCCATATTGCCTTCAATTTCTGCCTTTGGTGTCAGGGCAGCTACGGAGTCGATCACGACTAAATCAAATGTGCCAGATCGTACCAAAGTATCAGTGATTTCTAAAGCCTCTTCGCCGTCATTCGGTTGTGCTAAGTATAAGTCACCGATATTAACACCAATATTTTCTGCATACTTACTATCCAGGGCATGTTCAGCATCGACAAATGCGGCAACGCCGCCTTTTTTCTGAATTTCCGCCGCGATTTGCAGCGTTAGAGTGGTTTTACCAGAGGCTTCTGGTCCAAAAACTTCAACAACACGTCCCATTGGTAAACCACCTACACCCAGAGCAATATCTAACCCTAATGAACCTGTTGAAACGGTTTCAACATTAAGAGCTGCACCAACATCACCTAGTCGCATGACTGCGCCTTTACCAAATTGTTTTTCAATTTGCTTGAGTGTGGCCATCAAAGCTTGTTTTTTATTGTCTTCCATCTATTCGCTCGCTTTTATTGGATAAATTATATTCCTTATATTATCTCATAATTTACCAAGCATTTTTTTTGCTCTTTTACAGTTAGGAGACATTTTTTTATCAGTATTTTACAAAGGAAAATTTCACCCTTTATAATTGTTTGAATCAGAATTTGAGAATTTGAGAATTTTCAGAATAAATACTTGATTAATTCAAAATAACTTATTGATTTTGATGATATTTTTAAAATGAATTAAATATTATAAATATAATACAATCAATAATTTAATGGTAATCTGAGCAATATATTTTCGGTTTTATTCTGAAAATTCTCACATCCTGAAAATTCTGATTCAATTGTTAGGACTTACGCATTGACAAACTA
>JAGLHR010000678.1 GCA_023143415.1 Thiomargarita sp.
CAAGGCTTAACTTAATGGCATTGAAGCTCTGCGTCCCGAGCTAGAGCTTGGGAACGAGGGGTAATAGCTTCATAGTGGAATGGTGTTATTCTGAACAATGATAAAACAAATATAAAATGTCAATTCGGCTAATTGCTGCAACGCGCCGAGTACATCTCCTGTATATCCTCCAATCTGTTTGACAACAAAAGCGTTGAATCTATAGAATAAGATAATTGAAACAGGGATGATTAACAGACTGGCTTCCCATTCAATTAATGCCAATGGCATGACAGCAAAAATGAAAGCGATTAATACATCCTGCCCTGAACCTTTTTGCCCCACAGGTTTTGATTTGCTGGTTGAACTTTTACCCACGTATTTACCTGTATAAATCAATACCACTGGCAACATCCTGCTAAACGCATGAGCCGCAATAATAACAACAGGTATTTGCAAAGGATTAATAGCCGACAAACTGAAAAATCTGGAAAGAAACATCATTAACAGCCCGATTGCACCATAAGTGCCTATCCTGCTGTCTTTCATTATTTCAAGAATTTGCTCTTGACTATATCCGCCTAAACCATCACAGAAATCGGCAAAACCATCTTCGTGAAAAGCACCAGTCAGTAAAATAGTCGTTGCTAAACTGAAAAGAACCGATAAATGAAGCGGGAGAATGATCGCAGCGATAAGATAAATAAAGGCACCAGCACTTCCTACTATTATCCCGATTAAAGGAAAATATTTTGTCGCCCTGTTTAAATTATCTTCTGAAAAACCAGTGCTTTTGGGTACTGGTATTCGTGTGTAAAACATTAAAGCAGTAAAAAATATTTTGATTTCTCTTTTCAAAATGTTAAATTTGAGGTGATTAGAAAATTTTTCACCTTTTCTGGTTTGAATCAGAATTTTCAGAATTTCAGAATTTTCAGAAAAAAACTTAAAAAAATCATTCTCTCATTCATTCTTGTCAAATTATAAATAAGCTATTGATTTAATTTGATTTATAATCATAACAAGAATAAAATATTTATTAATTTTTCTGAAAATTCTAAAATTCTGAAAATTCTGATTCAAAAAGGGTTTTAAACACAACCTTCACTTGAAACGCCCGCCTCCTCAAAACTAGCCATTTCATTCAAGAACAAAACCGCCGATTTAATTAAAGGATAAGTGACTACCGCACCCGTTCCCTCACCCAAACGCATATTCAAATCAACTAAAGCCTCTACTCCCAAATATTCCAGCATATATTTATGACCATTTTCTCTGGAACAATGGCAGAATATGCAATTATCCAATATCAATTTATCCAACTGATAAGCAGCCAACAACGCAGCCGTCGTAATAAAACCATCCACTAAAATAACCATCCCATTTTTTTTCGCCTGCAACAGCGCACCACAAATCATCGCAATTTCAAAACCGCCGAAAGTCGCCAGAATATCAACCGGATCGCTAACCTCATGTTTTTCCGAAGCCTGTTTTAAAATGGCTATTTTCTTTCTCAAACCCTCATCATCATGCCCAGTGCCTCTTCCAGTGCATTCATCAATTAAACGCCCAGTATATTTATGGAAAAGAAGCGATGCTGCTGAGGTATTTCCAATACCCATTTCACCAAAACTAATAATATTGCATCCCGCCTCAAATTCCTGATTCAAAATCTCTTTTCCCTTGTTTATAGCCCGCATACAAAACGCCATTGACATAGCCGGCTCTTCAAGGATATTCTTCGTACCCCTTGCAACCTTAGCGTGGATAAGATTCAATTCAGGAGAAAAGTCGTGATCGACTCCCGCATCCACCACTTTCAAATTAATATCATGTTGGCGACAGAAAACATTAATAGCAGCGCCCCCACTTAAAAAGTTCATCACCATCTGAAAAGTTACTTCCTTGGGATACAAACTGACTCCCTCATCAGCTAAACCATGATCACCGGCAAATACTAAATGAGTCGGTTTTTTCAAATCAGGTGACAACGTATTTTGTATCAATCCGATTTGATGAGCAATCTCTTCTAACTTACCCAATGAACCAAGCGGTTTTGTTTTCAAGTCGATTTTTGTCTGTAAAGCCTCTTTCATTTTTATAAAACTTTGATTTTAATCAATTATTTAACTTTCAAAGGCATGCCAGAAACCATAAAATAAACCTCATCTGCTCGTGCAGCGATATGTTGATTTATCCACCCTTGCAAATCAGCAAACTTTCTGGCATTTTCATTTTCAGGATGTATGCCCATTCCAAGCTCATTACTCACGACAATGAGTGTAAAATCTTGTTGAATAAAACTGTTCCATATTGATTTCGCCTCCTCAAGTGAACTTTCAATATGGTATTCCGCGTCATGAAAGATATTGGTAAGCCAAAGCGTAATGCAATCAAGCACAATCGTTCTGCCCTGAAGTTTAAGTTTATCAAGGCTTTTTTCCTCTTCAATCGTCATCCACTTTTCAGAACGATCTGTTTGATGACGCTCTACTCTCTTTTCAAAATCACTATCCCAAATTCTCGCGGTTGCTAAATAAACCGGATTATCCGCCTTATCTTCTGCCAACTTTTGGGCAAAGCGACTTTTACCGGAACGTTGTCCACCAGTAATGAATATTATTTTTCGCATATATTAAATACAAAGTCAAAACCTGGCAGGTTTTCTTTTGAACCTGCCAGGTCAAAACCAAAGTCTTCGAGGTTCACGTTTTTTGAAAAAAAACGTGAACCTCGAAATCAAGTTTGGTCGCGGCTTTTGACCTGCCAGGTTTTGTTTTAACCTGGCAGGTCTGGTTTTAAGGTTGACTAAATTATTTCTTGTTCCCAAACAGAATTTGGGAACGAGAATTCGAGAATTAACGAATGGAATACAACGCATTAGCTTTGTCAATCCGCCCAAACCTCGAATGGACTCCTATTTTAACTCTTAGGCGATTTCTTATAAAAAAATACCGCCCTTACAAATTCTGGTCTATTTTAGAAAATCACCTTAATTCGCATTAACGAGAGTTAGGTTCCTTATTAGGTTCCTTATTTATTTCTGGGTCGCCCCCGCTGAGCTTGAGTAACACGCTTTCCAGTTAACTTCTCTATTTGATTGGTAAAACGTACACTACCTAATGCCAATCCCTTGTTAATGCTTTTCCGTATATCGCACAATAATACTTCCTCAACATCTATATCAAGTAATAATTGATAGTTCTCTAAACGCTTTTTCTTTGAACGACCTAATGCCTTGTATAACTCATGAGGAGTTTGTAACTGGCTCTTTTTCCCAAAACCGTTGCATTGATAACTCGACCAGAAATATTCACTGGGTTCGTTAACCATACCTGCTCTTACCGGATTGAGTTCAATATAACGATAAAGTTCTAGCAGATAAGCCTTACTTTCTATCAAACAGGACTTATAACGCCCTTCCCATAGAGTTCCGCTGCGCTGGTAGGTATTGTTAAAATACCTGACATACATTCGCCCCATTGACTGCATCATCTTAGAAATGGCTTCTGGTTCATGTGGCGTACACAATAAATGCACATGATTACTCATCAGAACCCAAGCATGTACATCTACCTTATATTTCACAGAATACTCAGTTAGCCATGACAGATAGGCTTTCATATCTTCTTCTTCAACAAAGCAATCCTGTCTATTATTTCCTCTGTGAAGAATATGCTCAGTGACACCAACTGGTGCAATTCTGTTAAATCTAGCCATAATCAACCTCTATATAAGCATAAGTTAAATTATCATTATAACATACTCTGATCCAATTTATTTTCCACACACGTTTTAGAAATCCGATTTTTTCCAAAAATCGGATTTCTAAGCTAGAATTAATAGCTGATGTTACGCAGGGTGCTTCTAAATTCCACCGATTTCATC
>JAGLHR010000679.1 GCA_023143415.1 Thiomargarita sp.
CTTATGCAGTATTGCGGGTTATCAAGTCAAAAAATATAAAAACAATTACAGGTTAAATTAATGGTTAATGGTTAATGGTAACTACTCAGGGCAACCATAAAGGATTGCCCCTACAATATTCTTATTCCGACTGACGAAAATCTTCTGATGTAGGCTGCAATCCCTTGTGGTTGCCCTGAGTCGTTACGGGAAAATTTGAAGAAGTGAATAATCTGTTGAATGTGATTTTAACCGGTTTTTATAATAGAATTGCCGCGCCTAATATTAATAGTACTGTTAGTTCATATAACATCTTTGAAGCAATCCCAGTCGATGCGAATATCGCCAATGCCCACCATGGTAATATTTGTTCCAATCCGAAACAAATTAGAAAAACGATGGGCAAAAGTGAGAGAGTTAAAATAAAACCTTGCAAAATATCATCTTTATAGAACCTTTTTTCAAACCAATTAATATAATCACCCATTAAAACGACAGGGTGTCTTATATATTTAAATTCACCAAAAATTCTATCAATGAAAAAAGCGACAAAAGTTATCTCAAGATACACTATTTAGTAACCTCTTCACATCAATTCTTGCTTTCATTCTATCTACAAAGTTTTTGATGGTTTTCTTTTTATATATTTCAAATGGCTCATCATTAAATAGCCCATGAGAAAATGTACCTGAGATATTGTCTTTTTCAAAATCATCTGGATATTTTGTACTGACTCCATGATGTATTTCAAATAAAGCCCCTTCTTTTTTTAGAATCTTCTCTTTTTTAAAAATAATATTCGCATCGACAAAACCAAGCCCTTCAATTTGAGTAGGGGTATCAATCTCTATACATTTATCATCAATAATATGCTCGTGCATCATTTGGTAGCCACCGCAAATCCCTAAAATATTTTTTCCATCTGATTTTAACTGTTTTAATTGATTAAAAAGCCCTGTTTCTTTTAGCCATATTAAATCTTTAATGACTAACTTACTACCGGGTAAAATAATTTGATCAGATTTCTCTAAACTCACATTTGAAGTGACAAATTCTAAACTGATGTCTTTATTCGCGATTAAAGGTTCAAAATCATTATAATTACTCATCGTCGGATAATTAATCACGGCGATTTTTTTCTGAGAATGACGACAATCTTGAGTGAAGTTTTTTAAACTCTCGTTATCTTCAAATCCAATATTTAAAGGTAAATAGGGTAGCACACCCAGTACCGGTATATTAAATTGCTCTTCAATAATCTTTACTCCATCATCGAAAAGTGTCATATCACCTTGGAACTTATTCACTATGACACCGACGACATTTTTTTGTAACGCTTTTGGCAATAGATTATAAACACCCCAAATAGAGGCAAATACTCCCCCTTTACTAATATCTGCGACAAGAATTATCTTTGTATTGTATTGAGTCGCTATATAGATATTTGAGAGATCCTTATCCATCAGATTAAGTTCCACAGGGCTACCCGCCCCCTCACAAATGACACAATCATATCTGTTGTCTAAGTACTCAAAACATCTATTAACCGCTGGTTTAAGCAAATCAAGAAGGCGATAATATTCTCGCACATCTTTAGTGCTCACCGCTTTGCCTTCTACAATTAAACTGGCACTATTACCATAACCCGATTTTAACAAGACAGGATTTAGATGATAAGAAGTTTTTACCTCCAAAACCTCTGCTTGAAAATATTGTGCGATGGCAATTTCACTACCATCATCACATACATGGGAGTTGTTTGAAACATTTTGAGCTTTAAATGGGGCGACAGTAAATCCATGTTCTTGTAGAATTTTACCGATTAAAAATGTCATTGTTGATTTACCGGCATCACTGCTTGTGCCAAAAATAGAAATATTATTCATTCGCCTCCTCTTCTAATGCCTGTTTTAAACGCTTTATATTCTCTTCACTCTTAACAGCAATTCGCACATAACTATTATCTAAAAAATCAAAATTGCTGCAATCTCGCACCATTATCTTGTATGGTTTGAGTTGTTCTTGAAACGCATTGGCACTTATTGATTTTAATTTGACTAAAATAAAGTTGACTTCTGATTTGAAAACTTGTTCAAAAAGTGGTGATTGCTCTAGTACACTGTCAATTTTAATTTGTCTGGTGATAAAAAAGACCTGACAGGTTTTGGAAACCTGTCAGGTCTAAGACTACCCGTCAAAATTAGCTTGACAAGGTACTAGTACACTGTCAAGCATTAAGTGTCGGGTTCTGTAAGGGCAGACATATCTGTCTGCCCTCTCGTTGAAAATCCCTACCCGACACTTAATGCTTGACAGTGTACTAGTCTATTTATCAATAACAAGTCGCCTCCCATCTTTTGGGCGGCTTTTTTGTACTCTAAATAGGCAGGTGAGTATATAGTGCAAGACTTTAAGTTTAAGTGTTTAAATAGTGTAAATATGGCACTGCTTCCACCATTAAATAGTTCGATATTTTCAGGCGCAATCGTATAATTATTTGCAATTGATTGGTATAGCCTATCGTATGTTGGATAGGCTGATATATCAAGTTTATTAAAGTCAATATTGATTACTGGCTTTATAAAGTTTATATTTGAAGAGAGATCAATCACTTCACTTGCATTACATCCAAGCTCTTTGGCAAACTGCTCTACACCGCCACCATGAGCAAATTCTTCTAGCAACATAATTATGACTCCAGTATTTAGGAATATTATAATCGTTTTAACTGGTTTAAATACAGCGATTATGCAACGATTCGTCGTCTAGTCTGTTCGCAATGACTGGACGTAATAAACGTAACTTAATGAAAATTATCAGGTTTTTCTATGTGAGAAACCCCGTTTTTTTTATCTTGTTCCCAACCTCTGGTTCAATGCCATTAAGTTAAGCCAGGGCGAACACACAGGATTCGA
>JAGLHR010000068.1 GCA_023143415.1 Thiomargarita sp.
TTCTGAATCAGAATTTCTTAAACATTGTGTGTTCAGAGTTTTGCAAAAACCTCAAACCATTAATAAATCTGTCATATTTCAAAACTCAAATGCTTCCAACAATTGCTATTGTAGGCCGTCCAAATGTCGGCAAATCCACTTTATTTAACGCTTTAACAAAAACTCGCGATGCTTTAGTTGCTAACCAACCTGGTTTAACTCGTGATCGTCAATTTGGACGAGGCTGTGTTGGTGAACGTAACTATTGGCTCGTTGATACAGGAGGACTTAATGATAAAGGCGATGCCATTCTTGAACGTATCACTCAACAAGCTTTTTTAGCGATAAAAGAATCTGATTGTGTCTTATTTTTAGTTGATGGGCGGGCGGGTTTAACTGGCACTGATGAAAACATAGCCCAAAGTTTGCGCCAATTCAATACTCCTATTCATTTGGTTATTAATAAAACGGAGGGCTTTCAAAGTGAATTAGTCAGTACGGATTTTCATCGTTTAGGATTCGGAGAAATGCATACCATTTCCGCCTCCCACCAACAGGGTATTAGGGGATTGATGGAAACGGTATTATCAACACTTTCTCAAGCGCAGCCAGATGATACGCCAGGAATGGGTATAAAAATCGCCATTGTTGGTCGCCCCAATGTTGGCAAGTCCACCCTCGTTAATCGCATATTGGGCTATGAGCGCGTCATCACCTTTGATCAACCTGGTACAACCCGCGATAGTATCTTTATCCCGTTTGAGCGCGAAGGAGAATCATATACTTTAATAGACACTGCTGGGGTAAGACGACGTACCAAAGTTTCAGAAACGATTGAGAAATTCAGCGTCATTAAAGCATTAAAAGCCATTGAAGCCGCTCATGTTGTGATTATGTTATTAGATGCTCGTGAAGGGATGACGGATCAAGATGCGAATTTGTTAGGTTATGTACTTGACAGTGGACGCGCTCTAGTTATTGCGGTTAATAAATGGGATGGCTTGGAACCATATCATCGTGAGCAAATACGGTACAATTTGAGCAGAAAATTGCATTTTATTGATTTTGCAACTATTCATTTTATCTCAGCGCTACATGGTAGCAATGTGAGTCATCTATTTGGTTCCGTCAAAATCGCTTGGCAAGCGGCTAATAAGAGAGTAAATACAGCCCGTTTAAACCACGTTTTGCAAGAAGCGGCTACGAGACATACGCCACCTTTAGTACATGGCAGACGGGTTAAACTACGCTATATGCATCAAGGCGGACATAATCCGCCGCTATTTGTTATTCATGGCAATCAAGTCAATGCCCTACCTGACGCATATAAACGCTATTTAATTAATTACTTCCGTGAAACTTTCGCTTTAAAAGGGACACCTATTCGCTTAGAATTTAAACAAGGCGAAAATCCTTATAAGGGGCGCAAGAACACTCTGACCCCGCATCAACGTAAAAAACGCCAGCGACTCATGCGATATATTAAAAAATAAAATGGTGGAAGTGGAAATTCACTGGACCTAAATTGTACACTTTATAAAGTGTACATTATGGTCCTTTTCTATGCCCGTTAGTCGTATGCAAAGCGTTTTCCACTTTTTCTTCCTGTTTATTTTGATCAGATATTTTAGAACCAAAATCTAACATATCAAAGAATCCAACAATTGCGCCAATAACGGCACCAACGAGTAGCAAACCAACTATTTCAAAGATCATAATTTCACTTTGCACATCAGGCATTAAAACGCCAAAGAGCAATAACATCACGACGATAAAGCCAACTAGCGCAATACCAACAAGCATCCCAAAAAATGCTCTGACTAAAGCTCTTATCAGAGCGACTATAATTTTTCCAATGATTTTTTTTAACATTTTCTTCACCTATTGATTTATCTTTTTAATGTTTCTATAGATTTTCAGAAAAATAATTTCA
>JAGLHR010000680.1 GCA_023143415.1 Thiomargarita sp.
CGAAAACTAAACCTGACAGGTTTGGTTTAAAAATGTCGGAAGTTATTAAATCCTAAGTCCTTAATTCGCATAATTAAACGTCAAAAAAATTTGAACCTCATAATCCATAATTCATAATTTTAATAGTACAGCACCCCAAGTAAATCCACCGCCAATGGCTTCCAATAACAATGTATCTCCGCGCTGAATACGTCCATCACGCACAGCAACGTCTAAAGCTAAAGGGACTGAGGCTGCTGAAGTATTACCATGTTCTGATACAGTCACGACGACTTTTTCCATCGGCAATTTTAATTTTTTGGCTGTTGCTGTAATAATGCGAATATTGGCTTGATGGGGTACTAACCAATCAAGGGCATCTTGATCAAGTTGATTAGCCGCCAACGCTTCATCAACAACTTGACTTAATGCTTTGATAGCAAATTTAAAGACTTCGTTACCTTGCATTTTTGTAAACGCATCGCCGTGAAGCCGCCCTTGAGCAATTGTTGCAGGTACAGTCAATAAATCTTTATAAGCCCCATCAGCATGTAAATGGCTGGATAAAATACCAGGTTGAGTGCTGCTTTCAAGTACGACTGCCCCTGCGCCATCACCAAATAAAACACAAGTATTGCGATCAGACCAATTTATGATGCGTGAGAAAATGTCAGCACCAACAATCAATGCACGTCGTGCAGCCCCTGTTTTGATGAATTTATCTGCAATAGTTAAAGCGTAAATAAAACCACTACATACTGCTTGTATATCAAAAGCGATTGCCCCATGATTACCTAAACGCGCTTGAAGTAAACAGGCTGTGCTGGGAAAAATACGATCTGGCGTTGTGGTCGCTAAAATGATTAAATCCATTTCAGAAGCGTCGCACTTTGCCATATCTAATGCACGGCGAGCCGCTTTTTCGGCTAAATCACAGGTATCTTGATCCTCAGCGGCCAAATGACGGGTGCGTATGCCTGTCCGCTCAACAATCCATTGATCGCTGGTTTCTACCAAAGTTTCAAGTTCTGCATTAGTCAGAATTTTTTCTGGCAGATATCCACCTGTTCCAATAATACGAGAATAGTTCACTCAACGCGCCCTTTCTCACTTAATAAAGTGTCCAATATGTGGCTAATTTGTTCGGGTACATTTTTTTGCACCTCAATAATGGCTTCTTTGATAGCATAAGTAAATGATAACATATCCGCGCTACCATGACTTTTAATGACAATGCCGCGTAGTCCAAGTAAACTTGCTCCATTATGTCGGCGTGGATCGATTTTGTGACGAAGGTTTTTGAGGATGGGCAAAGAAATTAAGGCTACAAAGCGTGTCCACAGATTTTTATTAAAACTTTGTTTAACATAATGACTGATCATTTTGGCAACGCCTTCCGTTGTTTTGAGGGAAACATTACCTACAAAACCATCACAAACGACGACATCAACTGTGCCTTTAAAAATATCATCTCCTTCAACAAAACCGATGTAATTAATACTTGAACTGGAAGCGAGTAATTTGGCAGCTTTCTTGACACATTCATTGCCTTTTATTTCTTCTTGACCAATATTGAGCAAGCCGATACGCGGGTTTGGCAAATTATCGACCGCTTGAGTCAATACTGTACCCATAGCGGCAAATTGGAACAAGTGTTCAGAAGTGGTATCAATATTTGCGCCTAAATCAAGCACATGGGTGCAAGTTTCTTGCATATTGGGCAAGCCTGTAATAATAGCAGGTCGATCTATACCTGGCAGTGTTTTCAACACATAACGGGCTGTTGCCATCAAAGCGCCCGTATTACCTGCACTAACACAAGCATCAGCTAAACCTTCTTTCACAAGATTAATAGCGACACGCATGGAAGAATCCTTCTTATTGCGTAAAGCACGCGAAGGCGATTCATCCATTTCGACTCGTTGCCCTGCATGGCGAATAGATAAACGTTCTTTCACCTTGGCAGAGTGATGGCCTAATACCGATTTAAGGACGACTTCATCACCGACAAGAATAAGGTGCAAGTCATCCATTTCTGACAATACTTTAATGGCAGCATGGACGACGATTGATGGGCCATGATCGCCGCTCATCGCATCTAGCGCAATCCGTGGTATCAAGAGTTTTATTCTTCCTTAGTAGTGATGACTTTACGACCTCTATAATAACCGGAGGGACTGATCTGGTGACGGAGATGTTCTTCACCCAGAGTGGGTTCAATAGATAAAGTGGGTGCCTTTAGGGCATCGTGGGAACGACGCATACCGCGTTTAGAGCGAGTTTTACGATTTTGTTGTACAGCCATGTTTCAAATCCTTCTATTTAATTGTTAATTATTAATTATTAATTATTAATGAGTACCTGAACAGATCAAAATCCTTTACTTCAAACAGTTGAAATTTCATGTTCATGCTTATAGATATTCAGATAATTTTTTTCACTGCTTTAATAACATCCGAAACTTTCAAGCCAAACCTGTCAGGTTTGATTAAGAATTTTGGAAATGATTTTATTTTTGAGTCGAGGCTAGCCTCGACTTTAATTTTTTGAAGAAAAACTAAAACCTCGAAACATTCCTTAATCTGTAATTCTTACTTTTTCAAAGCAGATAAAACATGAAATGGATTGTTTTTGAAGGATTCATTAAGACGATCAGATAATTGATATTCATTAAATAGACATTCGTTATGTTTCGCAATAATAGGCAAAGCTAAAATGAGTTCGTCTTCAACCAGTGTTATTAATGAAACTGGAGTGTTTGTTAAAATAATGGCTTCATAACCTGCTGGTATTTCTTCATCTTGTGGTTCATCTTGTGGTTCACCTGCCAGAATAATTAAAGCAATTTCCTTATCAATTGAGTATGGCATAGGTTGCAAACAACGTTGACATTGTATAGAAAGTTGTGCATATAAATTGCCATGAATCGTTGGACGTTGTTTTTCATCCATGCTAAATAACCAATCAATCTCTGCCTCTTCTTGAACTTCGCACTGCTTGTCATGCAGACGTGTCATTTGCGCCAGCGCAACTGTTCCCTTTAAGTGGCAACCTTTAAGGGCAAGTTCCTTTGGTTCAATCAATGTAGTTTCGAGGTTCCTCGAAAAGTATTTTTTATCTGACATAAACTGACAATGATATAATGATAACTAAATTATGTCAAATCCTGATATTGATAACTAAATAATATGACTCCCTCTTTACCTTTGATATTGGCTTCAACTTCACCATTTAGAAAAAACGTGTTAAGTCGATTATATATCTCGTTTGATACCTTTGCACCAGAAGTTGATGAAACGCCTCGCCCAAATGAGCCTCCAGAACAAATAGTCACTCGTTTGGCAGAACTTAAAGCGAAATCGGCGAAATCTACTTATCCACGAGCTTTGATCATAGGTTCAGATCAACTTGCTGTGATAGATGATACCCTTTTAGGCAAACCTGGTACCCATGAGAAAGCTGTAAAACAACTGATTTCTGTCAGTGGCAAACAAGTCGATTTTTTAACTAGCTTGTGCTTATTTAATAGTAACACAAACCATATTCAAACAGATGTTGTCCGTTTTAATGTGAAATTTCGTCAACTCACTTTATCGCAGATAGAAAATTATTTGCGTAAGGATAAACCTTACAATTGTTCAGGTAGTTTTAAATCAGAAGGTTTAGGGATTGCTTTGCTTGATAAAATGATTGGGAGTGATCCAACTGCCATCATTGGTTTACCACTCATTCGTCTTGTTCAAATGCTTGAGGCGGAGGGGGTGCAGATACTTTAATGAATTGTCAATGACTCGAAATCCTATCTGTAGTTACCAATTTTGTATCATAATCTGATGTGACGCAAAGCGATTCTATTCTCGCTTAGAAATCCGATTTTTTTTGAAAATCGGATTTCTTAAACCTCGTTTCGCCGTTTAGAAATTCTGATTCAGAACAAAAAATCGGATTTCTTAAACCTCTTGGAAACATAGTGCGTAACATCAGTTAGGAATGTGCATGAACCTATCCCACTATTCAAAAATGCAGAATAATGAATAAAAATAGTTGGGTTGTTTACCAAAAAACGAGGTTTAAGAAATCCTTTCAAAAAATCGGATTTCTAAGTTCAAAAACGAATAGTGGGATAGGTTCATGTAATGCTTACCAAATATTCGTTTTCCTA
>JAGLHR010000681.1 GCA_023143415.1 Thiomargarita sp.
GAGGTTTAAGTTTTTCTTCAAAAAACTAAAACCTCTTAGCCTTAGCCTCAAAATAAAAATGACCATTTTGAAAAATACTCTCTTTAAACGGATTATTGCCATTATCAAGAAAATTTATGGCTTAACGACTCGAACATTATTCGTCGGATTAACGCTTTTTATTTCAGGCGTTAAAAATACCCCTCAAATCATTGTTCGACTATTCATTATCGGGCTTATACTTTTTAGTTTAACCCTCATGTTCATTCCTATCATTCTACGGAAAATACCCTGGTTCATTAGTAGGATAATGAATTGGGTATTTGTGATCGGCTTTATAGCAATAGGTTTGATTTTATCAGGAACAGATTTCTTTGAGATTGGATTAGTTTTTATTGTTACTGGTATTTTGATTTTTCCATACATTAATGACTTTTTCAAAAAAATAAGTCGTTTTAACTATTCTTTAATGAACAAAACGATAATCGTTTTGTTAGCCTTTGTCATTGTGATATTTTTGTTCAACAAGGAAACAGAGGAAAAGCAGTTTTTTGTTGGTTTTTTGATACAAAATGTATTGATAGATTATAACAATGAGAGAGAACTCAAAAAATTGGAATCATATCTTTACGGAGAAGAATCTGGAAAGAAAAAAGAATCTTATGAAAATCAGAAAGTATCGTTCATTTCCGATTTACAATTTTGGTATGAAAATGGTTATTATCAGGATGTTATCAATCAAGGTAACCCTTATGTTAACTTTGATCCCCAAATTGGAGAATGGATAAAAAAAGCGAATGTAGCCATAAGAGAAGAAAAGATCAAAACGGCTCTCGAAAAAGTACCTCAATTGATGAAGGAAAAGAAATATAGAGAAGCCTATAAAATAGCTGAACCATTACAAGATAACGCTGAACTCAAAAAACACGCAGTTAAAGCAAAAAAAATCATTGATAAAGACATTGTACAATTACGCAAATCGTTTGAGAAAGGACGGTACAAAGATGTTATCAAGAAAGGTACGCCTTATGTTGACTCCAGTTGTCTCGTCCAAAAATTGGTGAGTCATGCAGAAAAAGCAAAGGCAAAAGTAGAAGAGCGCGAACGTTTTAATAAGGCTATCAAAAAAATCAAACAATTGATTAGAGCGGGTAAATATGACGAAGCGATTGAATTTGCACAAAAATCTCAGTACGCAACCGATGTAAAAGTACAGGATCTGATTAAGCAAGCTAAAAGCAAACGCTTTAAAGAAATGCTCAGAAAAACCAAAAATTTGATTAGGGCGCATAAATTTGACGAAGCCATTGAATTTGCACAAAAATCTCAGTACGCAACCGATGTAAAAGTACTGGAACTGATTGAGCAAGCTAAAAGCAAACGCTTTAAAGATATGCTCAGAAAAACCGAGAAGTTGATTAGAGCGCATAAATTTGACGAAGCTATTGAATTTGCTAAAAAATCTCTGTACGCGACAGATGTAAAAGTACTGAAACTGATTGAACAAGCTAAAAGCAAACGCTTTAAAGATATGCTCAGAAAAACCGAGAAGTTGATTAGGGCGCGTCAATTTGACGAAGCTATTGAGTTTGTTCTAAAATCTCGATATGCGACAGAGCCAAAAGCACTGAAACTGATTGAGCAAGCTAAAAGCAAACGCTTTAAAGAAATGCTCAGAGAAACCGAGAAGTTGATTAAGGCACGTCAATTTGACGAAGCTATTGAGTTTGTTCAAAAATCTCTGTATGCGACAGAGCCAAAAGCACTGAAACTGATTGAGGTTGCTCAACGCAAACGCTTTGATGGTGAACTTTTCAAAGCCAATAAATTGATTAAAACGTATCAATTTGACAAAGCCATTGAATTGATTAAAAAAAC
>JAGLHR010000682.1 GCA_023143415.1 Thiomargarita sp.
GTTTGTCAATGCGTAAGTCCTATTAATGTATTTATTTTCACTTGCCTTTGACATTAGTGAGTTTTCAGTATAACAGATTACCACTTAAACAATCCCTTCATTGAAATTTCATCAAATCATCAACATTTATCAGTTGAAGTTTCGTTTGCTAATGGCATTCGCATGAGAAGGAAAACCTTCATATTCCGCAAACTTTCTCGCTACATCTTTAATTTTGTCGTAGCCTTCTTTAGTCATATAACCGATTGAGGAACGTTTTAAAAAGTCGTAAACGGTGACACAAGAAAAAGTGTTCGCGAATCCACCGGTTGGTAAAATCGCATTAACCCCTAGTGAAAAATTGCCGATTGTAATCGGCGTATAGGGCCCTAACAAAATTTCCCCCGCATTGACAATTTTGTTCAGCACAGCCATTGGCTCTTTTACCAATACTTCAAGGTGTTCAGGGGCAAAATCATTCACAAACTGAATAGAGGCTTCCAAATTGGGTGTGAGGACAATGCCCCCATAGTTAGACATCACCGTTTGGCAAAAGCCTTTCCGTTCTTTTGGTAAATCATTGATTAAATCAGGGAGACATTCTTTGACTTTGTTAGCGATTTCACTAGAATGCGTGACTAACAGTGCAGTTGAGTCAGGACCATGTTCTGCTTCAATGAGCAAATCAAGGGCGGCTAATTGCGGATCAGTTGTTTCATCACATAAAATGATAGATTCACTCGGTCCCGCTGGTGTACCTACATCAATCGCACCATACAATAAACGTTTCGCTGCTGAGACATAGCTACTGCCGGGTCCAAGTGCTTTATGAACTTTGGGGATATTGTCTGTGCCATAAGCCATTGCTGCAATAGCTTGTGCACCACCTACTTTATATATCTCTTTAACACCACAGATTTCTGCTGTGAACAAAGAAGCATCATCAACTCCACCCTCTGCTGTCGGTGGCGTACACACAATCACTTTTGGTACATTGGCAATGACAGCCGGTATGCACAGCATCAACATAACGGAAGGAAATGAACCTTTACCACGCGGCACATAAATACCCACAGAAGTAATCGGTGTAATCTTTTCACCTGCCATGATACCATCGTCAATTTGAGTAAACCACATTTCATCAGGCATCTGAGCTTTGTGGAATTTCTTGATGTTTGTCGCCGAAGTTTCAATAACCTTTTTCACTTCTGGATCAAGATTGTTCCGAGCTTGTTCAAATTCCGCCTCAGTGACTTTTAGTTGGTTAACCGTCATTTTGGCTTTATCAAACTTTTCGTTGTATTCAATTAAAGCCAAATCTCCCCGTTCACGCACATCTTGAATGATGGGTTGAACCAACTTTTGAAGTTCGGCAATATCTATTTCCGAACGCTTAAAAAGTTGAGTGATTTCAGATTTGGAAAGTTTTTCTAATTCGTAAAAGTTAATTTTCATGAAGAATCTTCTGCATGTAGTTGTTTGAGCAATGCCATTAAATTAAGGAAAAATCGTATCTTATTAAAATTTTGTGGTCATTATGTAGGGTGGGTAGAGCGATAGCGAAACCCACCATTTTTTCAACGGAACGGTGCCACTTCGTTCCTACCCACCCTACATTAAGAAACCAAATTTTGATAGGATACGAAAAATCCATTTTACCTTAAAAGCACAACACATTATAATATTATAATGAACGCGCGTAGCAAAAATAATACCATAGTCGCTTGATATCCATGATTAATAATCCGTTTATTCCGTCAATCCGCTGTACTACATACTTGGTAAGGTAAGGAATGTGCATGAAATAAATTCGACAATGTTGAATCAGACCTGACAGGTTTCCAAAACCTGTCAGGTCTAGTCGGAGAGTTTATTTCATGCACGTTCCTAAATAAAATAAACAGATTAAGCCTTAGAATTTACTCTGAGGCTTAACTTCCAAAAACCTGACAGGTTTATCGTGCCAAGTCATGAAAGTCCTATTAAGACAGAGTTGCCTTAACACCCGGCGGTACACCTTTTCGATAGCAATTGAATGCAAAAACTTCTTTGAGGGCTTTGCCTAAATTTTTGAATAGCAATTGCCATCCTTTATTTGGATCAACAAGTTCCTCTATATGGATGATAATGCTGCAAGTTAAACCGCCTGACAGTCCATCCAGAAAATCATCTAAGTCTTCAGAACGTAGGTGATCATAAATATTATGTCCAATAATAAAATCTTGCCGAACTTTGTCTAAGGATACCTTAAAAGGCACAAATTTCCAAAATTTTCGCCCTTCAACGCTGATACCAACGCGAATGGGTTGCGTTTCAATATCAGAGTAAGTATCAATACTACTGCCAGCACCGTTTATACCCCATTGTATCATCCGCAAAGTCAGAATTTCCAATAAAGCTCTTCCTAAAACTAAAGCCATATCTTCCAACACGACATGACTAGAACTCAGCACAGTGGCATTAAACTCAACTTGCATGGTGAATCCTGCTTCGTTGGCAAGGATTTCTAACAGGCAGTGGAGTTCACTGACATCAATAGTCGGTGCCACATTAAAGACAAAATGATTTGGGCGTTGTTTAGAAAAATCGACTGACACTTTCACATAGCTTTCAGCCGTTCCCCGACACACTTTACTATAATGTAAAGATTTTGCCAAAACGCTGATTTCACCTTGAGAAACATTTTCTTCAACCTCATCATCAAAAGGCAACGCTGCTGGATGCTTAGGCGTAAAAATTTTATTGAGCGCAATGCCAATCGCTCTAAAAACACCTTCCCAAGTATGATGCGGATCTTCTACGCTGCAAACCTTGATAGAAATTCGCGCCCCAAGTCCTTGTGCCAAACCTTGCGCGATTTCAACCAAAGGCTTTCCAGAAGGCAGTTGCTCACAACGCAATGACAAAAACCAGTCTAAATCAATATTCTCTATAACTGACATATCCACTGACGGAACATCCGTCATTTCAATGGACACTTCCGCGCTACCATCATCAATCATACCCAACGCGACACCGAATTTCTCCTGAATTTGAAAAGCCCTGATTTTTCTACCAAAGGTTTCCCCCAATGTCAACCAATCATTATTATGCCAATTGAGATCAATTTCTACACCAAGCCGCCAAGCAACGTGTTCAATTGCATGGCTGACAAATTCATTGGGGGTGATTATTTTTTTCTTTCTCACATCCCCAAATTGCAGCGAGAATGGGTTGACTTCAAAAGAGGAATAAATTTGTTGCGCCCACCCCAATTGTTCAAGCACTTCAAACTCAGTACCGCCAGTTGCTACCCCAATCGTATAACATTTTGCATTATAACCCGCTTCAATACCAATCAAGGAGTCTTCAATAACCACCGATTTTTCAGGATTAACATCTAATAAACGAGCAGCAAGGAAATAAGTATCAGGCGCGGGTTTTTTAGCCAGTTTTTGAATATCATTGCCAACAATGCTATCAAAATAATTCACAATACCGCAACGCTTTAATATATCTTCAACATCCACCGTTGGATTATTAGAAACCACCGCCATTTTTAATGACTTGGCACGCGCTGCCTTGAGAATTTCCGAGATACCGGGATTAAGCTCAAAAACACAATCGTGCCTTGCCTGATGAAAAGCCTCCAAAATCTTATCCAATGGTTTCATCACCTCAGACAGGTTATAGGTTTTCTCAACAAAGGCAAGGATGAGTTCCCAAAACTTTTTGGGATCATAAGCAAAAATCGAGCGAATAAACGGTTTTGACACGGTGATATTATTGCCAAAATGTTGTTTAAGTAATTGATTACAAACAACTAAATCTAAACTCAAAGAATCTATTAATACGCCATCCATATCCCAGAAGATGGCTTGGGTGTCTATGGGAATCCATAGACGTTCAGCGATGCTGATTTGTTCTTTTAATGTCTGCATAAAAAATAGTTTCTATTGAAATAAGCCAGGGCGAACACGCAGGTAGGGCGAACACGCAGGTAGGGCGAACACGCAGGTTCGCCCCTACAGCCCCGGAATACATGGTGATTTGTAGGGGCAGACCTGTGTGTCTGCCCTTAACTTAATGGCATTGACACCAGTGCGTCAATACCATTAAGTTAAGCCA
>JAGLHR010000683.1 GCA_023143415.1 Thiomargarita sp.
CTACCCACCCTACATTAAGAGACCAAATTTTGATAGGATACCGAAATTGTTTGATTCAGAATTTCAGAATTTTCAGAATTTTTTATTTTCATCCTGAAAATTAGAAAATTATATTCTAATTCAAACAGTTACAAAATGTAACGACTCAGTTATCGTAGGGTGGGCAACGGTTTTTTGTTGCCCACCGCTTTACAATTATAATGCCATTGCACTAAAAAGACATTGCCCACCCAACATTAAAATATACCATCAAATTTTGAGAGTTGACGATTTTCCGTTTTCATCAGAAATATTAATATCAATAAAATCAAGTGTTTACAATACTACTTGATTTTTTGTCCTGTACAAGTTTTTTTGGATTTCATAACTTGTACTTCGCCCTCCCCCTGAACGCTTTTGCAGGAGGCTCTTCGTCTCTAAATCAGCGAGATCACGGCTTGCAGTGACTTTGCTACATTTATTAATGCTGGCATACTTGCGCGTTGTCATTCCTCCTTCAAATCGATCCCCCGCATCCAATAAACGATTAAGCACTTTACGTTGTCTCGCATTAAGCGGTATCTCTTGATGTTTTTGCCAAAAATGTGTTTTTTGAATAACCCGTTCTATGATCCAATGTGATTCCTGTATTGCAGTGATGAGCATTTGCAAAAACCATTTAAGCCAATCGGTGAGTTCTAAACCATTTTTCCCAGCTTCTTCAAGTACAGCATAATAACCTTTTTTGTCCAAGCTAACCTGTTTAGAAAAAGAGATTATTTGCATTAATCGGGAAAAAGATAATGCTTGATATGATTAAGCTCATTATTCGTATCATCAAACGTAATAATCCGCTATTCCTCTTTAACACACGAATATCAAAGAGAAAACATTTTTTAGAGGAGATTTTTTGAAATTGATTTTGAAAGAGGGCAACCACAAGGGATTGCCCCTACCAGGACGGTATTATTGTAGGAATTGGGCAACCCCAAGGGATTGCCCTTTTTGACAAGGTGAGAAAAGTGGTCTAAATCAGAATTTTATCTCGTTTCAGAATATGAGAATTTTCAGGCTCAATTCTAAAATTCGGTTAATTCTGATTCAGACCGTTCAATTTCTTATTCTGATCCAGTTTCTGCTTCTGAACTAGAATCTGATTCTTCACCAGATTCTGCTTCTGAACTAGATTCTGCGTCATCAGCAGATTCTGCGTCGTCATCAGATTCTGCGTCATCACTAGATTCTGCGTCGTCACCAGACTCTGCTTCATCACCAGACTCTGCTTCATCACCAGACTCTGCTTCGTCACCAGATTCTGCTTCATCATTAGATTCTGCTTCGTCATCAGATTCTGCTTCATCATCAGACTCTGCTTCGTCATCAGTTTCTGGTTCTTCTTCACCCTCACCAGGAATAATCAACAGATCCTGTGTCTGACCATCAGGATAGGTAATCTCAAAATCAGCTACACCATCATCGTTAGTATCAGATTCAAGTGGAGTAAATTCTATATCGCCGTTGGTAGGTATTTCACCAGAATTCACTTCATAACCCAAGATACCTTGATAGAATACGCCATTGAACTTAAAGGACAGTTTGCCATCAAGCTTCACAGTCACTTTGCTCACATTGCTGTTTATCAAGCCCAATCCAGTTCTGAGAAGCTTAGGATAAACAGGGCAAGGATAAATCCTTTGGCGACGCTTTTTGCAATCCTTGCCTTTTTTGCCCTTTTCGCATTTTTGGAAAACCAGCGTATAAAGCATGCCATTACCAGGAGCAAAATAGGGAGAATCCATTCTTACACCACCTAACGGAATATCATTGCCCACTATAATTGACATGATATCCGCACGACCTTTATGGAAAAGTCCAGGATAGAAATGACTTGATTGTGTTAGTACACCCTGTATATTCATATTTAACAAAGCGTCTAATTCAACATCACTCGTCAGATCGGTTACTACTCCCGGAAAATCCTGTGGCACTGGAATGGATTCAATACATTGACCATTCTTGGTCACAACCCTAACACTGTTATCCGGATTCAGGGTCACGCCTTCTGGTTCATCAACCTGTGTCACCTCAATTGGAGATACCTCATAGACAAACTCATCTCCTTCAGGACCACCAAGAGTCACTTCAATATTACCCGTCTCAGGATTTTGCTCTACAGTTGTATCTGGAAGTAATTCTTTTACATCTTCCAACACAGGCTGTTCATCTTTTATGACATTGGTTGACGACAAGTTCACCGCATTATAATCAACATCTAGTTCTGAAGCCACGCTGTCTGTCTGAATAATCGGGAAAATTTCGGTTAATTCAGAACCCACAGGTATAGATTCTTTATCCACAAATTCCACACCAGGACCAAAAACAGCTCTCGCACCGACATCAACTGTCAGGTTATCAATGAGTGCGTTACTAAACCGTACAGTACCTTCAACAGTACGATCCGTCACTTCAACAGGTGCATCGTCTGTCCCAACAATCGTTAAATCTTTTAGGACAGGTTCATCTGGCAATTCTGTGGTAAATGGCAAATCAAGAATCAGGTTAGTTGCAAATCCAAGTGCCGTAATGACCGAACCCTCGGATACCGCCGTAAAGCTTGATATCATTGCCAATCCACCTTCCGATAGGCTATAAATGCGAACGTCGCTGCCACCCGCTTTGCTGACGATAATTTCGGCAAATTCGTCGCCGTTGACATCACCAACAGCTAGAACAACACCTTTACCATCGTAATTGCAACCGACAGGTTCGCCACAATCGGTATCACCTTCGCCACAATCGGTATCACCTTCATCGGTATCGCCGTCATTGGTATCACCATCATCTGCATCACCATCATCTGCATCACCGTCTTCGGCATCACCATCATCGGCATCACCGTCTTCGGCATCACCGTCTTCGGCATCACCGTCTTCGGTATCACCGTCTTCGGTATCACCATCATCGGCATCACCATCATCGGCATCACCGTCTTCGGCATCACCGTCTTCGGCATCACCGTCTTCGGTATCACCGTCTTCGGTATCACCGTCTTCGGTATCACCAGTATTGTCACATGGACCCTTTGTATCACCATGTCCAAGGTGAGCATCAAGCGCTGCTGATGCAACCGTTATAGTTTTACCATTATGACATATCGTGACTTTCTTACCATCATCCTCAGAAGCATTATCATCATCGTCGCCATCACCAGGTTTCTTACGAGAAGAACTACTATCATCATCTGCTTCGACTGTCTTGAATGCATCAAATACATCTTCGATTAGGGTGCCATCCATTTTATAGACCCCTATCATGTATTCTTCCGCATTGGACGCTTGACCGAGAACGATTTCATCAATACCATCCTTATTCACGTCGCCTGTCGCAACAACCATGCCACGCGCTTCACCGTTTAGTAAGGCAGTGAAAGAAGTCAATAAAGTGCCTTCGCTACCATTACTACTATAGACAAAGACATTCTCGTTTTCAGATGGTGTCGCTTTAACAACGATAATTTCATCAGTACCGTCACCATTCACATCGCCCGCCGCAATGTTGAACGCAGTTTTGTCGTCAAAGAGCTGGATGCCGTGAATAAGCTCGCCATCTGCGGCTTGGTAGATACCTAACAGGGTAGCTTCATCTTGATTGGCTACTATGATTTCTGGTACACCATCGTCACCGCCAACAACGTCACCAAAAGCGGCATTAACCCCTTTACCATTGCCGTCTGGTTTGATAATAATCCATTTATTATGACCTTCGCCATCATAAAGGAAGAATTTATTACCTTTTCCATCTTCAGTAACGACAATATCGCTTGATTCATCTAAATCAAAATCAGCTATGCTGATGCGAATGCCGTTATCTTTATCAGTGTCGTTGACTCCGAACTTATGTAGAATATCACCATTCGTTTCTAGTAAAGCAATACTGTTTACTTCACAGGTTTGTTCTCCAACAACAACCAAGTCACGCCCTTGAATAGTACCACCTGCCACACTGGTCAGGTTTATCGTCACCGTTTTTTCATTTTCAAGCAGTGTCACTTGCGACTCTTGAAAAACGAACCCTTCCTTAGTGACTTTTAAGGTGTAAGTGCCGAGTGACAAATCAGGAATATTATAGTAACCTTCAGCATCTGTTATTACTGTAATTTCGCTCTCCAGTGTGACTGTCACTCCTTCTAGTGTGACTGTCGCTCCTTCGATAGGATTATCTGACTCATCTAAAATATTACCCTCAAGAGTGGCGAGTCCTAATACTGTTTCTCCAGCATCACCGTCTTCAGCATCACCGTTTTCAGCATCGCCATCTTCAGCATCGCCGTCTTCAGCATCACCGTCTTCAGCATCACCGTCTTCAGCATCGCCATCTTCAGCATCACCGTCTTCAGCATCGCCGTCTTCAGCATTGCCGCTTTCAGCATTGCCGCTTTCAGCATCACCGTCACCAGCATCGCCATCTTCAGCATCGCCATCTTCAGCATCACCGTCTTCAGCATCACCGTCTTCAGCATCACTGTCTTCAGCATCGCCGTCTTCAGCACCGTCTTCAGCATCGCCGTTTTCAGCATCGCCGTCTTCAGCACCGTCTTCAGCATCGCCGTTTTCAGCATCGCCGTCACCAGCATCACCGTCTTCAGCATCGCCGTCACCAGCATCGCCGTCTTCAGCATCACCGTCTTCAGCATCACCGTCTTCAGCATTGCCGCTTTCAGCATCGCCGTTTTCAGCATCACCGTTTTCAGCATCGCCGTTTTCAGCATCACCGTCACCAGCATCGCCATCACTAGCATCACCATCACTAGTATCACTAGCGTCGCCATCACTAGCATCGCCATCATCAGAAGTGCTTTCAGTACTACTGTCAGCATCTCCTGTTTCACTGCTATTAGTAGTAGTTACTGTACTATCGCTTTCCACATCGTCAGCAGCCCAGGCATAAGGAACCATAAACAGGGCAGCCAACACAATGGGGGAAAGTTTTAAGTACTTGCCCAATTGAGTCTTCATAAAGTATTTTCTCCAATTAAAAATAATATGAAATAATAAAATGCCAGTTACTCTCAGTTAGCTGTAACTTGTTGATTATAAGGATTTTGTTTCGTAAACTTTACGAAACAAAATTTATAAATCCACTGATAAATCAATCGGTTAAAGACTAACCAAGAATTGCTAAAAAGATGGTCAATTTTTATCTTAAATGATTGAATTTTAATAAGTTTTAGTAGAAAAAATTCGTTTAAGAGTCTGACAAAAAAATAAACTGAACCGCTTTTGATGGAAAGTAGCACTAGATTAAAGTCCAGCACATGGAAAATCAAAATTGTTCAGGTTATTTATTGCTGGCTCTTAATCCACTTAACATTAAAAATCAAGCATGAACCTATCCCACTATTCAAAAATGCGGAACCTTGAATAAAAATCGTTTGGTTTTTAACCAAAAAACGAGGGTTAAGAAATCCGATTTTTTCAAAAAATCGGATTTCTTAGCTCAAAAATGAATAGTGGGATAGGTTCATGACTTAATATAATGGAATATTAGATAATAATTTCGTTGACAAATATTGATATTAATGCGTAATGAGGCCTCATTTCAATATTGTGAACTAGGGAGTATCAGCCCTTTATCCATTCGCCTTATGATGACTCAGGTTACTTTTTTTCAATACAAAAAATTGGCAAGATTTTTGCATTGAAACTTGCTATTTCCACTATATAATAAATAAAAATTGAAAACCGCAAAGCCCTTAACACTTTACAGCATCATCATTTGCGCTTTTGTTATTTCAACGACCGGCCAGGTTTTAAAAACCTGGCAGGAAAAAAAGCTCACTTGATGACGGTGCTTAAATAAGTGATAAGCCATCTATCATAGATATTTATAAACTATTTACCTAAAAAACAACAAGCAAACAGAAATTTTTCTCTATTACTTCATATTATAATTTATAAAATAAAAAAGTGCAAGTATTATCCGACGAAAACAGCCGCTCCCGCTAAAAATTTTATTAAGTTATTGAAAAATATTTTTATAAGCCATTGATTTTTCGTGAACTTATGAAGTTTTTTACATTTTGAATCAATGAGTTATAAATACGCACCTTTTTTGTCTTGTACAGAGCAAATTTTATTATCGCATTTTTATTTTGCGTAAAATACATCACTCGTAGGGGCATTCGAGGCTAACGTTTTTTGAAGAAAAACGTTAGCCTCGAATCCTGTTTTTTTGCTCTTTTCTTGTATGAACCTATCCCACTAATACTTAACCCAAACAATATAACTACAAGGATTATTTATAAAAAAGGATAAGATAAGTTTTCTTTGTACGGACATTTTTTATTGTTATACTCAGCACGGGAATAAACTAGACCTCTTTCCTAAATAGAGCTAAACCTAAGGTTAACAAGGGCAGCAACCAATCTCCAAATTAAACCATAATTTTTATGTTTACCACGGTAAACCTCTTTGACGCACCATTTTACACCATCGATTAGACATCTTTCCTAAATAGCGTAT